>CATJWG010000205.1 GCA_949744165.1 uncultured Eubacteriales bacterium
ACGCTCGACGACCTTCACAGGACGGCCGCGGGCATCAAAAAAGATTTGAGGTGAGGCTTTGAAACCCGAGGAGGAAAAAATAATCGTCGAAAAGGCGCAGAACGGCGACGAGCACGCCTTTGAGGCGCTTGTAAAACAGTATGAACGGCTTGTCTATGCCGTGGCATACAAACTACTTGGCAATGAGCCCGACGCCCAGGACGCCGCACAGGAGACCTTCATCAAGCTCTACTGCTATCTGCCATCCTTCCGCGGCGAGAGCAAGCTCTCCGTCTGGCTCTACCGGCTGACGAACAATGTGTGCATCGACATGCTACGCAAAAAAAGCGTGCCCACCGTCAGTCTGAGTGTTGGGGACGAGGACGATGGCACGGAGCTGAACATTCCCGACGGGCGCTTCTCTCCCGAAAACGAGCTGGAGAAAAAACAGTTTCGCCAGGCCGTAAACCATGCGCTGGGCTCTCTGCCCGAGCCCTACCGTCAGGCGATTGTTCTGCGCGAGCTGGCGGGGCAGAGCTATGAGGAGATTGCCCAGTCGCTCGTCATCGACATTGGCACCGTAAAATCCCGCATTTTCCGTGCACGGCGAAAACTCTGCGCTATTTTGAGCGAGGACGGGAACTTTTTCGGAGATAATCCGTCTAACGGATCGAAAGGAGGCGCAAAGGCATGAACGAATGTGAAAAATACCAGGAAATGATAAGCGCAATGCTCGACGGCGAGCTTGGCCCCGCCGAGAGCGAGCAGCTTATAGAGCACATGTCCTCCTGCGCCGGATGCCGCGAGTTTTACGAGCTGCTCTCCGCCGTGACCGGCCCCTCCGCCTGGGAGCTTCCTGAACCTCCGAACGCTCTGCACGAGCACATAATGTCCGGAGTCAGGCAGCACACTGGGCAGCAGCGGCGCAAAGCCCGCATACAGCGCCTGCGTCCCTTGGCCGCAACCGCCGCCTGCCTTGTGCTGATAGCCGGCGTGGTGTTCGGTGTTCCGCGCTTCTTCCGCGCAGGCAGCAGTGCCCCTGCCGCTTTCAACACAACCGCTGCGGCAAACAACGCCGCCCCTGCGGACGCCGCGGCGCCCGCGCAAGCGGAAGACAACACGGCCAGCGGCGGAACCCATGACGACGTCAAGAGCGCCCTTGACGGCAGCGCATCTTCGGATGAGAGCGGCGGACTCAATGAAAAAATCGAAACCGCTCCCGAGCCGGAATCCGTTCCGGAACCCGCCCAGGAGCACGTCGAGCCGCCGGTGCTGGACATTGATATCGCCAAAAGCACAGTCACCGTGGAAAGCGGCGGCAACAGCACCAGCGAAAAGCTCAGCCGCGACGACACGCTCATCTGGCTAAACGCCGTTATCGAGGGCCGAGCCTCTAACGGAATAGACGCCGCAAAAATAGAGATATTCCGACTTGAAGGCGCGGATTACACGGTCTATATCTATCATGACGGCTCCAAGCTCATGGGCAGCCTCAGCGATGAGCTCACAGACGGCGTTGAACTTAAAAAGCTTGAGGATTTCACTGTCTTTGCACAGATGTTTGACGCAGACAAATAAGCACAAAGGCGGCACAGCTATAGCCGTGCCGCCTTTGTGCACTTTTTTACGGTAAATTTCCGATATCCTCAATCAGCTCGTCCACCGTTTCGCTTCTTGTAGCCCAGCTTGTACAGATGCGAACCACGTCGCGGCGCTCGTCCACACGCTGCCAGTGGCAGAAAACGTACTTCTCCTTCAACATTTTAAGCTGCTCGTGGGTAAATATCGCAAACTGCTGATTCGTCGGCGAGTTGCAGAAAAGCGGAATTCCACGCTTTACGAGCGCGGATTTAATCCGTATAGCCTGCGCCACCGCGTGCTGGGACATCTCATAATACAGCCCTCCGGCAAATACCTCCTCAAACTGTACGCCCAGCAGCCGGCCCTTTGCCAGCATGGCGCCACGTTGCTTCATCATATATCGGAAGTCCCGTCCCAGAGCGCTGTTTGTTATCACAACCGCCTCGCCGAACAGCAGTCCCACCTTTGTACCGCCTATGTAGAACACGTCGCAGTTTGCCGCTATGTCCCTCAGCGTCAGTTCTCCTCCGCTGCCCGCTATAGCGTATCCCATACGAGCGCCGTCTATGAAAAGCGGCAGCCCCAGCTCCCTGCACGCGCTGTAAAGCAGCTCAAGCTCGCGCTTGCTGTAAATCGTGCCGCACTCTGAGCTCTGGGAAATATACACCATGCCCGGCTGAACCGCATGCTCGCGGCTGGCGTCAGCCATGTGGCGCTCCCACTCACGGACTATCTGCCTTGCGTTTATCAGTCCATCCTTGTCCGTCAGCGGCAGCACCTTATGGCCCGCAGCCTCAATCGCGCCCGTCTCATGGCAGGCAATGTGCCCGCCCGCGGCGCACAATACGCCCTGGTACGGACGCAGTATGGAAGCTATAACCGTCATATTTGTCTGCGTTCCGCCGACCAGAAAATGCACCTGCGCATCCGGACACCCGCACTCGCGCCTTATCAGCTCCGCGGCGCGGCGGCAGTGTTCGTCCTCACCGTATCCACTCGTCTGCTCAAGGTTTGTCCGCTCGAGTGCCTGCATCACCTGCGGGTGCGCGCCCTCGCAATAGTCGCTGTCAAATCTTATCATTTGTCCTCCCCATCACGCAAATAGTGCTTTGAAAGCTCAACATAGTCTGATATCTTTTCCCTCTCTGCAAGCTGCCCGGGCGTTAAAGCGCGTATAACCTTGCCGGGTACTCCAACGAACATAGCCCCGTCCGGCACCACGGTGTTTTCTTTCACCAGAGCGCCTGCGCCGATTATGCAGCTCTTGCCAATAACCGCCCCGCTGAGCACTGTCGCACCCATGCCGATAAGCGTGTTGTCGCCAACCACCGCTCCGTGTACTATCGCGCTGTGGCCTACGGTCACATTGTCGCCTATAACCGTCGGACAGTCCCTGTCGCAGTGGACCACAGCGTTGTCCTGTATTGAACTGCCGCGCCCTACCTTTATCGGCGCCACGTCCCCGCGAAGCACAGCTCCATACCAAACCGAGCTGTCCGCGCCAATCTCCACATCGCCGATAAGCGCCGCGGTCTCAGCAATGAATACATCCTCGCAAATTTGGGGCCGTATGCCCCTGTAATCTCTCGTCAACTCGCCGTCCTCCTATTTGAACCTTATCCTTGGGCGGTAGAACTCAAAAATCACCGCGTCGGCATAGTCCTCTGCGCTCCAGTCGCGGCTTGTCCAGCAAAATTTCATCGCGCCCAACGCGCCGCACAGACGCGCCATGAGAGGCATTTTCCTTCCGCACACGCCATAGGAGATAAACTGCGGCCGACACAGGAAATTGCTCAGCAGATTAGACAGTGCAAAGGCGCGGAGTCTCCCAACTCCGCCCAGGCGCTTTGCCGGTGCCGAGAGCTGCCCGCGCAGAATCTCCGGCGCATTTTTGCGCCACCAGCGCAGAATAAGCGGATTGAAGCTCTGTACGCATACCGGTCCCGAGTAGCAGCGCAGAAGCTCGTATACGCGCTCGCAAAGCTGGGTGTCATCCCCACCGCTCTTGAGCTCCACTACTACGGGCACCTTGCCGTCGGCCGTCTCCAGGACCTCGGCCAGCAGAGGCATTGTCTCCTGCGTCTGCCCTAAGCGCAGGCGCGCCAGCTCCGGCCAGTTCATTTCCTCAACCTTCCCCGGCTGGGAGCACATGCGCTGTGTGTCCTCGTCGTGGAACACCACCAAGCGTCCGTCCCTTGTCAGGCGCACGTCGCACTCAATGCCGTATCCGCCATCCACCGCGGCACGGAAAGCGTTCAGTGAGTTTTCCGCCACGCTGCCGTCGGTTCTGTGCAGTCCCCTGTGGGCAATGTTGCGGCCCATAAAGGGAATCTTTTTGTTCTCCTCCGCCTTACCCGGGGCCACGGCATAAACTGTCAGTGCCGCGGCCGCAGCAACAACGGACGCAATCGGAAGCGCAATTTTCAGACCCTTTTTCATTTATCATGCCTCCATATCCATCAAAGCGCCGCTCCCCGCACGGAGAGCGTTTACTGTAAATATGAGGATAAAATTATACCATATACCCGCTGTAAGGTCAATTACCCCGCCGTCGTTTTTTTACCTGCGGCAAAAATTTGACGCATCTGCTGATTAAGGGTGTGACGCTGTGAAAAAAATTTTTTTCCTTGCCGTACTCGTTTTGTCGCTTCTGTGCTCCTGAGCTTGACCCGGGCCCTGCACCCATGCCCACGCTGCAGCCCAGCGCATCCCCAGCGACCTATTCCGAGCCGGAGGGCTTCCACTTCACTCGGGACAATTTTCCAGCCATCGACGGCTCCACTGCCGCTGTTCCTATGGCCGAGAACGTGTGCATGGAGCTTTTTGACGAAACGCGTGAGGAGGTCTCGGACCTTGTGCATTTTACAAAGACCACACATTCCTATTACGTCCTCATGAACGGCTTTACGGAGCTGCTGATATCTGGCGAGTGCAACGATGAGGTCCTGGCGGAAAGAGAGCGCCTTGGCTTTGAGTAGGAAAAGACTCCCTTTGCCACAGATGCCTTCGTGTTCGTTGTCAACGAGGACAACCCCGTCGACTCCATAAACGTGGACGAGGCACGTCGAATCTATACGGGCGAGATTACTAACTGGCCACAGCTTGGCGGCGAGGATATGGAGATAATCCCCTTCCAACGCAACCAGGGCGCGGGCAGCCAGACGCTCATTGAAAAGTTGGTCATGCAGGGCGAGCCGATGATGGAGGCGCCCACCAGCTACGTCGCAGGCTCAATGGGCCAGCTCATGGAGGTTGTAAAAAGCTGCGACGGCTCACTGGGCGCCATTGGCTACAGCGTTTACTACTACGCTGAGGAAATGAAAATGACGCAGGGCCTAAAGCTTCTCGCTCTCGATGGCTTGGAGCCTGAACCCGAAACCATACGCTCCGGCAGCTACCCGCTGACAGCCCCGTACTACGTCGTCATCCCCTCCGGTGCTCCCGAATGCTCGGCTGTCCGCGAGCTGTATAACTATCTGCTTTCCGAGCCCGGACGGCGCCTTGCCGCCCTTGAACGGGCCAACCTCACTTATTGCGAGTTGTTCTCCCATCTGGTCCTCTTTCAGTTGATTCTTGATGTACTCCGCAATTCGGCTCATGTTTTTTCCTGCCGTATCTACATAGTACCCTCTGCACCTGAACTCTCTGCTTCGGTACTTGTACTTTAACTCGACGAATTGCTCATACAGCATGGTTCTGCTCTTCCCTTTCAGATAGCCCATGAAGCTTGATACGGACAGTTTCGGCGGTATCTCCAGCAGCATATGCACATGATCTGGGCATACCTCTGCCTACACTATCTTCACCCCCTTCCATTCACACAACTTCCGCAATATCTTTCCTACCGCTTCCCGCTTTTCTCCATATAATACTTTCCTTCTATATTTAAATGAAACTCTATATGGTATTTGCAATTCCATCTCGTATGAGATAAACTAAAGTCAGGCTCCGTCGGAGCCTGACTTTTTGCTTTTCAATTTTATTACTTGTGGTCCACGCTGTACATGTGCTTGATCAGCTCCAGCACCTTGTTGGAGTACCCCATCTCGTTGTCATACCAGGACACAACCTTCACGAAGGTATCAGTCAGAGCAATTCCCGCCTTGGCGTCAAAGATGGAGGTGCGGGCATCGCCCAGGAAGTCGGAGGAAACCACCGCGTCCTCAGTGTAGCCCAGGATGCCCTTGAGCTCGCCCTCGGCAGCCTTCTTCATGGCCGCGCATATCTCATCGTACTTGGCGGGCTTTGCCAGATTGACAGTCAGGTCAACCACGGAGACGTCCAGAGTGGGAACGCGCATGGACATACCGGTCAGCTTGCCGTTCAAAGCTGGGATAACCTTGCCCACTGCCTTGGCTGCGCCGGTGGAGGAGGGGATGATATTGCCCGCCGCGGCACGGCCGCCGCGCCAGTCCTTCATGGACACGCCGTCAACGGTCTTCTGTGTAGCGGTGGTGGCATGTACGGTGGTCATCAAACCATCAGTGATGCCCCAGTTGTCGTTAAGAACCTTGGCAATCGGCGCCAGGCAGTTGGTGGTGCAGGAAGCGTTGGAGACAAACTGCATGTCGGATGTGTAAGCGTCCAGGTTGACGCCGCAGACAAACATGGGGGTGTCGTCCTTGGAGGGAGCGGACATTACAACCTTCTTGGCGCCGGCGGTGATGTGAGCCTGAGCCTTTTCCTTGGTAAGGAACAGGCCGGAGGACTCGATTACATACTCGGCCTCCAGCTTACCCCAAGGGATGTTGGCGGGGTCACGCTCGGCAAAGATGGGAATGGACTTGCCGTTTACGATGATGTGGCTCTCGTCAGCGGAAACCTCACCCTTGAACTGGCCGTGCATGGTATCGTACTTGAGCATATAGGCCAGGTAATCGGCCGGGCACAGGTCGTTGATGCCCACAATCTCGATTTCGGGATGATTAACGGTTGCGCGAAACACCATTCTGCCGATGCGGCCGAAGCCATTGATACCTACTTTTATTTTGTTCATAACTGATTCCTCCGTTTAAAAAATTTTCCGGCCCTTTCACGGGTTTTCCCGCCACGGGTCTGATATAAAATATACAGCAAATGTATTGTGCGCTCGCTTTTACCTTAGATATTATGCACTATTTCACCCGATTTGTAAAGCAGAAAGCCCCAAAAAGCATAAATTTTGGTAATTTGCCAAATTCCGCTTTTTATTTCCCCACACTTCGCGAGAAGGACACCCCGTTTTTGTGCAGGAATACATCCAGTTTCACCCTGTCGGCGCGTATGGTGCTCTGCGTAAACTCATACACCATGCCCGATTCGGTGCTCGTTCGCCGCTGGACAAAAAACGCGCCGCTGCCCGGTTTGCATCCCAAAAGCTCCGCTTCGCGCCGGCCGAGCGTCACCGCCTCGTAGGAATCCACGGCGTTGTCTGGGATTATACCCACTTCATACAACAGACTGTAGAAGCTGTGCGTCTCCAGCAGCTCGCGCGTCAGTCCTGGGTAGATATACTGTGGGTAGAACGACGTCTCCAAAATCAGCGGCTCGCCGTCAACGTTACGCAGGCGCGTGAAACGGTATACCTTCGTGTCCTCACCAGGCAGCTCAAGCACGCGCACTATGTCCGGCGTTGGGGTTATAAGCTCAAACTCCATGAGCACGGACGAAGGCGTCATGCCCATTGCGCTGACCTCGCTGGTGAAGGAATATATCATATCGCTGGTGCGTTTTACCTTCGGCTCGGCGACGAAGGTGCCCCTGCCCTGACGGCGGACCACAAGCCCCTCTGCCTCCAGTGCGCCTATCGCCTGGCGCACCGTGCTGCGCGATATGTCAAAGCTGCGGCACAGCTCCGCCTCCGACGGCAACAGGTCCCCCGTGGAAAGTGTGCCGGCAGAGATATTGCGCTTTACTATGCTCACAAGCTGCGAGTACAGCGGTATGTCGCTTTCCGGAGAAAGCGTGCTCATCAGAATCGGATTCTTGGACATTGAAATGCTCCTTAGTGTGTATCCATGTTTTCAGATATGCGGGAAATATTTGTCATGTTTAATATATCACATACGTTTCAATATTGCAAGCATATTATGCCGGTTCTGTTATAAAAATAACGCAAAAATATATTGACATGTCTGTCTTTTTCTGTTAATATAGCAAAGCGCTCCAAAGACAGCAGGCGGCCCTGCCCTGTTCACTTACGGCCATAATTCCTGCCGAGGACAGCATCAATACTTTGATTGCTTTCTGTCTCCGTGTCTTTTGGCATGGGGCTTTTCTTTTTCGGGCGCAAGAAATAACCCCGGAGGTGAAATCATGCCTAACGCAAAAGTTCTCAGCGAAAAGCAGGCCATAGTCGCGGCGCTGACTGAGCGTATCAAGAACGCCAGTGCCGGCGTGTTCGTGGACTACAAGGGCATC
>CATJWG010000206.1 GCA_949744165.1 uncultured Eubacteriales bacterium
CCCTTGAAGCGCCGAAAGGCGTATTTGGAGGGAGGGATATAAAATGTCAGAAGTCTATGTCAAGGAGAATGAGTCTCTGGACAACGCTCTTAAAAGATTTAAGCGTAGCTGCGCCAAGGCTGGCGTGATGAGCGATCTTCGCAAGAAGGAGTACTACCAGAGCCCCAGCGTAAAGCGCCGCAAGAAATCCGAAGCTGCACGCAAGAACAAAAACAGGCGCTATTATTGATACACTGTCCGACAATTACACAAAGAAGCTCGCGGCTTTACAGCCGCGGCTTTTTTATACGCTTCTGCTCTTGATAATGTGGGGAAAATGTTCTATAATGCGGAATGTCCTATAAAGATACGATGGAGATAGAACGCAATGACTGAATATGTAACTGACAATATGATATCCATGGGTACGCTGCGGGAGCTCGACCCAGTAAAGACCTTTGAGTGCGGGCAGTGCTTTCGCTGGAATGCGGATGAAAACGGCGTTTACACCGGCGTGGCCGGTGGCAGGGCGGCGCGTGTTGTGACGGAAAACGGCCGCGTATATATAAAGTCTACGCCTGAAGATTTTGAAAGCTTTTGGAAGGACTACTTTGACCTTGACCTGGACTATGAGGAGATACGTCTCGGCTTTGACGCGGGCGATTACCTGCGCCGTTGTGCCGAGTTTGGAGCGGGTATAAGAATACTGCGCCAGGAGCGCTGGGAGGCTTTGTGCAGCTTTATAATTTCCCAGTGCAACAATATTCCACGCATAAAGAAAATAGTCGAAACGCTATGCCGTTGCTTCGGCGAGCCGGTGGACTTTGAGGGGGAGACTCTGTATTCGTTCCCCGAAGCTTCAGTGATTGCCAGACTTGAGGAGCGCGACCTTGCGCCGCTGCGCTGCGGGTACCGAGCGGAATACATTATTCACGCCGCCCGCGCTGTTGACAAAGGAGAGCTTGACTTGGATGAGCTGGCGAGAACCGACACGGCCACGGCGATGAAAGCTCTGCTTTCTATCAGGGGCGTTGGCAAAAAGGTTGCCAACTGTGCGGTGCTGTTCGGCCTGGGGCACATGGACGCCTTTCCGATTGACGTGTGGATGAAGCGCGCGCTTGCCGAGCACTTCCCGCTGGATTTTGATCCGAAAACGCTGGGCCCTTATGCGGGGCTGGCGCAGCAGTACATATTCTACTATGCAAGGAGCGGTGGCGGAAATGAATGAGCACAGGGTGCTGATAACGCCTATGGAGGGAGACTATAACAGGGTGCTGTCGCCTGCGGTGATACTCAGGCAGTGTCTGAACAGTGTGCTGTGTGACATACGGAGCGATGGCTGCGACAGGGATGTTATCTACAAGGCCGTCGGCGCGACCTGGATGATTTCCCGTATGCGCATTTACCAGTACGCTCAGGTGAACATCTGGGATACGATAAGCTATCACACCTTTCCGCGCGTTATTGAAAATGGACGCTATATTTTCTATGTTGAAGGATATCGTGGCGATGAGCTGATGATTCGCTTCGACTCCGTGTTCATGCCGGTCAACGCCGAAAAGCGCAAGGTAATGGACATAGAGGAGATAGAGCCTCTGTGGAATACTCCGCCGCGTGAGGCTAAGTCAAAATTCTTGACGCGTATGGACATGGAATGCGACTACGGCCCCGCGGGTACGCAGACCGTTCGTTACAGCGACTGCGACGGCAATGGGCACCTGACTTCGCCGGCGTATCTATACTTGGTGTGCGACGAGCTGGGATTCTGGGGCGGAGAGGCGCGCATGATGAAGTTCGTACAGATAGACTACGCCAGCGAGATAATGCCGGGCACGGTTATCCGCTTTGAAGCCGGAGAGAAGGACGGCGCGAAGCTGCTCAGGGGGTATAAGGAGGACGGCAAGCTGGCTTTCAGCGCGAGATGTGAATTTTGAAAAAGCAGAACGGTCTCGCTTTCGGGGCCGTTCTGCTTGAAATATGATGCAAAGCGTTGTATAATAATATAATGTTATTGGTAAAGTATGAAATTTCAGGTAAGACTATTATACAGGAGGCGCGCTGTGGTGAATGAGAACATTCAAAAGCTCAAAGAGCTTGTTCAGGGCAGTGACAATATAGTCTTTTTCGGCGGAGCGGGTGTGTCCACGGAGAGCGGAATTCCCGATTTCCGCAGTGTGGACGGACTGTACAACCAGACATATGCTTTCCCGCCGGAGACTATTCTCAGCCACAGCTTCTTCGAGAAAAATCCGGAGGAATACTACCGCTTTCACCGCGATAAGCTAAATATAGCGGGAGCTGGGCCCAACGCGGCCCACCGCCGTTTGGCTGAGCTTGAGGCTGATGGCAAGCTCAAAGCCGTGATAACTCAGAACATCGACGGGCTTCACCAGGCTGCCGGAAGCAAAACCGTGCTTGAGCTGCACGGCTCGCTGCTTCGCGCCTACTGTGCCCGTTGCGGCAAAAGCGTGCCGGCTGAGCGCATGAATGTGCCCGAGGGCGTGCCGCGCTGTGACTGCGGCGGCATTATCCGCCCTGACATAGTGCTATACGAAGAGGCGCTGGATGATGACACAGTCTCACGCGCGGTGCACTTTATCAGAAACGCGGACATGCTGATAATAGGCGGCACCTCGCTGGCGGTATACCCCGCTGCGGGGCTGATAAACTACTACCGCGGACACAAGCTGGTGCTCATAAACCGCACTGAGACCGCCGCGGACAGCATGGCAGACCTGATAATACGAGACAAGATAGGCGAGGTTTTCTCGCAGATTTGAGGAGTTACATGCGCATTGACGTATTGGACACAAAATTTGACAACTTAAACATGGACGAGGCGCTGGATATGGCCTGCGAGCTTATGGAAAGACGTTGTGGCGCATACGTGGTAACGCCTAATCCGGAAATAGTGCTGCTCTGCCGCGAGAATTCTGAGATGTCCCGCGCTGTGGAGGAGGCCCCACTTGTGATAGCCGATGGCGTGGGAGTGATATACGGGGCAAAAATACTCGGTACGCCACTTAAGGAAAAGCTGCCGGGCATTGATTTTTCCTGCGGACTTATGAGACGCATGGCGGAGCGCGGACAGTCTGTATTCCTGTTCGGGGCAAAGCCAGGTGTGGCGGATACTGCGGCGGAGGAAATAAAAAAGCTTTTCCCGGGCATAAAAATAGCCGGCACAAACGACGGGTATTTCACCGACGACGGGCCGATTGTGGAGAAGATAAACGCCGCGCGGCCAGACCTGCTGCTTGTGTGCTTAGGTGCGCCGAAGCAGGAGCTGTGGATGCGCTCACACGCCGGCAGTCTGGATGCGGGGCTTATGATTGGCGCGGGAGGCAGCATGGATGTGTTTGCCGGAACGGTGCAGCGCGCTCCGGAGGGCTGGCAGAAGGCGGGGCTGGAGTGGCTTTACAGGCTCATAAAGGAGCCGCGGCGCATAGGCCGCATGATGAAGCTGCCAAAATTTATGCTGCTTGTTATGGCGCGTCGCATGAGGGGTTAAAATTATGCAGGGTAAGCTCATTGTACTCGAGGGAATAGACGGCAGCGGCAAATCCACGCAGTATAAGCGGCTTTGCCGGCGGCTGGACGACGAGGGGAGAAAGTTTAAGAGCATTGTTTTTCCGCGTTACGACCAGCCAAGCTCCGCACTTATCCGCGAGTATCTTGACGGCAGCTACGGTTCAAAGCCATCGGATGTGAACGCGTATGCCTCATCGGCATTTTACGCAGTGGACCGCTTTGCCTCCTTTAAGACTGACTGGCAGGATTATTATGAGCACGGTGGTTTGGTGTTGGCCGACCGATATACAACCTCAAACGCCTGCCATCAGGGTTCAAAGGTGCCCGAGGGGGAGCGGCAGGAATTTTTGGACTGGCTGTATGATTTTGAATTTAGCCGCCTTGGCCTGCCGCGGCCGGACCTGGTGCTGTATCTGGACGTGGATTTGGAGATTGCCTGCCGGCAGATGTTTGAGCGGCAAAGGCTCACGGATACGAGTGCGGATATACATGAGAAGGATCTCGCCTATCTCTCTGCATGTCTGGACGCAGGGCGCTATGCGTGCGCGCACTATGGCTGGGCGCGCATACGTTGCGCGGAAAACGGAGCGATGCGCAGCGTGGAGTCAATACATGGTGAGGTTTACACCGCGTTGCTTGAGTGTATAAATAAAAACGCGGGGCTCAGTTGAGCCCCGCCGGGAAAGCGCGATGTAGTGCCTGTTAAGGCTTAGCAGCAGCAGTTGTTGTTGCAGTTGTCGTTGCAGCAGCAGTTGTTGTTGCAGCAGCAGTTATTGCCGCAGCCATAGCCGTAGCCGTTGCCGCCGCAGGCGAACAGGACGATGAGGATAATGATTATCCACAGGCAGCAGTTTCCATTTCCATTTCCGCAGAACATAATTATATCCTTTCTCCGCACACAGAAAAATTTTTTGATTCGCAGTCAGGGCCCTGTGCGGAGGAGGCAGGCTGACGCGTCGGTTTTCTTTGGCCGCGGAGACCTTTCGGCCCCCGTCTGACTTATACTATGCCGCACGGGCCGAAGCTGTTACACGCTTCGACAACGAAAAAATTAAAATCCGGCAAAGCCGGCTGAGCACAACACTTGTAAAGGAGAAGCTTATGGCTGATTCCGAAAGAAGGAAGAACAATTCCGGCGCCCATCGTGGAGAGAATTATCTCAACAATCCGCTGGTGGACGTCTTTGGGCAGGAAAACACCAATGGAACCGGACGAGAGCCGGCTAAGGACCGCCATGCTGCAAGGGATACCGACATGGACATAGAGGAGCGCGACTACCGCCCCGTGAGAACACGGCGCGACGGCCGTCTCGGCTGCCTGGGCGGAATGATGTACGCGGTGTTCATAATAGGACTGTCTGTAGTACTTGCCTGTGTGGGCTGGATGGCAGCCAGCGACGTTCTGGCGCTCAATAAGCAGGAGATAAGTGCGACCGTTACGCTGCCGGAGGATATATTCACTGAGGAGCAGCGCGATGTAAAGGACAGCGACGGTAAGGTAACTGGAAAGAAAACTGTGAGCGTGGCGGATATTGATTATGTGGCTGACCAGCTCAAGAACGAGGGGATAATCGAGTACAAATGGTTGTTTAAACTCTTTGCTAAGGTATCAAACGCATCTACAAAGCTTGCTCCAGGCAGCTATGAGTTGTCCACTCGCCTGGACTACCGTGCGCTTATTACCAATATGCAGGTTGGCACGGAGTCGATGATAGTGACAAAGCTTACTTTCCCCGAGGGCTACACGATGCGCCAGATTTTTGAGCGCCTGGAAGAGAACAAGATATGCTCTGCCGAGGACCTGTACGAAGCGGCGGCCAGCTACAAATACAACTTTGCATTTCTTGAGGACGCGGAGAACGGTGATGCGTCTTACCTTGAGGGCTTCATTTTTCCTGATACCTATGATTTTTATCAGGGAGAACAGGCTTCAAGCGTTATAAACAAGTTTCTCTCAGCCCTGCACTACAAGGTCACGGCCGATATGTGGAAGCAGTGTGAGAACCTGAATATCACCTTCCGAGAGGCGGTGACGATAGCATCCATGATAGAAAAGGAGGCAGCGAATGACGAAGAGCGCGCTACCATAGCCTCTGTAATCTATAATCGTCTCAATGCCGGCATGAATTTAGGTATAGATGCCACGATACTCTACGAATACCCCGAGTATGAGGGCGGCCTGAACATTCCGGAGAATATCCGCAATGCAGACAGCCCGTACAATACCAACCTGTACACGGGGCTGCCGCCCACGCCGATATGCAATCCCGGCATAGCCTCCATTAACGCGGCGCTTCAGCCAGCAAGTACGGGATATTATTACTATGCTCTGGACACCTCCACGGGCGCACACCGTTTCTTCACCAACTACAACGAGTTCCAGGCATTCACAGCCACGCAGGACTATGAAAACTATATCGGTATGTAAGCCTGAGCTTTTGTCCCCAGCGGGGGACATGGAGCGGTTGGAGATGGCGCTGTGCTACGGGGCGGACGCAGTTTATTTAGCGGGACGCAGCTTCGGACTGCGCGCCTCGGCGGGTAACTTCGACTTTGAGGAAATGGCCACGGCAGGAAGAATGTGCCGCGCCGCAGGCGCAAAAATGTACGTGGCGGTGAATGCCCTGCCGCATGAGCGGGAGCTTGAGCATCTGCCGGAGCTGTTGGAATGCGCCGCAGGCGCGGGTGCGGACGGTTTTATCATAGCAGACCTGGGAGTGATGGCGCTGGCAAAACGGTATGCTCCGCGTGTGCCGCTGCATGTAAGCACGCAGCTTGGCGTTATAAATTCCGGGACCGCGCGCGTGCTTCATGACATGGGTGCGTCCCGTGTGGTGCTTGCTCGGGAGATGAGCCTTGAGGAGATTGCCGAGCTTCGTGCAAAGACTCCGCGTACTCTGGAGTTGGAGGCTTTTGTCCACGGAGCGATGTGCGTGTCCTTCTCCGGCCGCTGCCTGCTGTCAAACTACATGACGGGCCGCGACGCCAACGGCGGAGAGTGCGCCCAGCCCTGCCGCTGGAAATATCATCTGGTGGAGGAAAAGCGCCCAGGAGAGTATTTCGAGATAAGCGAGGACGGCGGCACACACATAATGAATTCGCGCGATATGTGCATGATAGAGTATATCCCCGAGCTGCTGGAAGCGGGAATAGACAGCTTGAAAATAGAGGGGCGCATGAAAAGCGCCTATTACGCCGCGATAGTGACCTATGCCTACCGTGGCGCACTGGACGATTGCTTGGCCGACCGGCCATTTGACAAAACCTGGCTGGACGAATGCATGAAAATAAGCCACCGTCAGTACTGCACGGGGTTTTACTTCGGGCAGCCGGGGCAGTATTACCCCGATGCGATGTACTTTGCCGACGCCGCGGTCTGCGCCGTGGCCGAGGGAAAGACGGATGGTGCTGGAAACGCCGTGCTGACCCAGCGCAATAAATTTTCCGTTGGAGACGAGCTCGAGCTTGTGCGCCCCAGCGAAAAGCCGCTTCGCTTCACCTGCCCAGAAATACGAAACGCCGACGGCGAGACTGTGACCTCAGCCTGTCACGCGATGATGGAGCTGCATATATCATTGCCGGTGTCCGTGCCGAGATTGTCAATACTCAGAAAACTGAAAACGGAAAATAAATGATTTTTTGCCCGCGAATTGCAAAAAAGTGTTGACAAGTATAGATGTTATGCTAAAATAACAGGGTAATATTTTGTGGGCAATGACGAAAAGAGTTTTTAAGCGAGGTCAGCAGAGAGGGAGAGCGGGTGAAAGCTCCCGACCGGCGTTTGAGGACGGCCGCTTCCGAGCCTGGGCGCGACGAGCGCTCCGCCCCGTCAGCGTTAAAGGACGGCCGAGATGCCGCGAAAAGCGGCAAATTAGGGTGGTACCGTGAAGTCAAAAAAACTTCGCCCCTATGTACTTAGGGACGAAGTTTTTTCACATATATTACAAATTTTATATTCTTTTTTGGAGGATGGTATAAATGGCACAAAGGTATTTCGGACTGAACGAGCTGCGCGAGATGTTCCTGAAATTTTTTGAGACAAAGGGCCATCTGCGCCTGCCGAGCTTTTCACTGATTCCTCAGAACGACGCATCGCTGCTGCTTATAAACAGCGGCATGGCTCCCATGAAGCCCTGGTTCACGGGCGAGGAGGAGCCGCCGCACCACAGGGTATGCACCTGCCAGAAGTGCATCCGCACGGGAGACATTGAGAACATCGGCAAAACTGCGCGCCACGGAACTTATTTCGAGATGCTGGGCAACTTCTCCTTTGGTGACTATTTCAAAAAAGAGGCCATACCCTTCGCATGGGAATTTCTTACCTCCCCCGAGTGGGTGGGCCTGGACCCCAACCGGCTCTACCCCTCAGTCTTTGCCGGAAACGAGACCACCCCCGCCGACGACGAGGCCTTTGAGATCTGGAACAAGGTGATAGGTATTCCCG
>CATJWG010000207.1 GCA_949744165.1 uncultured Eubacteriales bacterium
AACGGCGAAATACGGCAGGCTTTCCGGTATGCTTTCCAGCACAATCTTGCCGGCCTTGAAATTCTGCCCGCCAATCGCCTCGTCCTGTGTGAGTACGCGAAGCGCCGGCGCATCTAAGGTAAAATCGCCCGTACCTCCCTCCGCCGCGAAAGCAGAGGCGGGGAGCAGGGAGAAGAGCATTAGTACGGCCAACATTGCCGATAAAAATTTTTTTGACATGTTGTATTCCTCTGCAGCGGCTCAGGCAATATCTATGGAGTACTGGTACGTGGCCTCCTCATCGCTCGTTATGTACTCAAACAAGTCCTTAAAGCCGAGGGTCATGGTGCAGGATTCTCCGGTCTCGGCAAGCTTGGAGGGAATGGAAACATAAATCGTGTAGTTGTAGGTAAACAGCGGGTCGATGCTGTAGGCCCAGTTTCCGCTGTCCTCGTACATATCGATACGGTCAACATCGTAGCTGTACTTGCCCATCTGTAAGCTGCCTCCGATATTTACGCTGCTGATGGGTTCGGCGTCAAGGTTAGTTATAGTGCCGCGGAGATATACGAACATCTTGCCCTCCTCAGGGTCGGGGCCGTGTATGTAGGTGGTATAGCCGCTCTTGATTTCCTGCTGTATGTTGTCGGAGATGCCGGCCTCGTCGATGGTTATTTCGACAAAATCAAGGCTTATCGTGTCACCGACGGCGACCTTTTCCGCGGAGGGGGGCTCGGGAGTCGGTTCCGGAGTGGGCTCAGGCGTGGGAGTGGGTGCGGGAGCCGGAGTGGGCTCTGTCGCGGGGGAGGGCGTTGCCTCGGGCGCCGAAGCGGGCTGGCTGCCGCAGGCGGTCATGGCAAGCAGCATGACCGCGGCAAGTACAAATGCGAGAATTTTTTTCATTTTTGTTTCCTCCTGTTTGTGAAATATATTTGCTGATTTGCAAAGGGCAAATTCGGCCAAAACTTAATACTGAACATATCCGATTTGATCTTGTGTGAGCGTCACCTCGCTGCCGTCCATGTACTCGATGTTAAGGTACACCAGTTCGCAGGAGGCGATTTCCCAGTTATAGTAGTCGCCCCAGTACCAGTTGGTTCCGCTCAGTCCCTCGCCCTTTTCGTAGGGGCCGGTTTCGGTGCAGTAGTTTATCGTATCCTTCTTGTACTTGCACTTGGCTACGTCGCCGACGCTGTTGTAGAAGGTTACGCCGAAGGTTACGTACTTGATGGTTTTCTCGGAGTTGTTGACGAAGTTGAAATAAAGCTCCACGCCGCCGGCGCTGTCGGGGCTGGAGAAGGAGACCCTGGTCACGCGTATGATGCCGCGGGCCTCGTCAATCTCAGCCTGGAGCTCGGCCGCAGCTTGGAGCTCGGCATACTGCGCCGATGCGGTGCTGAGCGCTTCCGCATTTGCTACCTTGCCCTGCTCCTCAGCGGAGAGCGCGTCGAAAGCGGCCTGCGCAGCCTCAAGGGACCCCGCGCTGTCAAGCGTGACCTCCGCGCCTATGGCGCCTATAAGCTCCTGCACGCCCTCGATTTTGAGCTCGGAAAGCCTTGCTTCCGCCGCGCTGAGCTTATCGTAATTGCCAACGGCTTCAAGCACCGGCGTGTCGTATTTTCCGCATACAGTACGGGCGTTCTCAATGGCGTCCACGCTGTCGAGCGTGACGGTTCCTATAGCGTCAATAGCGCCCTCGATGTCCTTAACCTGTGCGCTGAAGAAGGAATCCTCTGCCGCAGTCAACACGCTGTAGCTGCTGACGCTGCTCTGGAGTGCAGAATCAAGCGAGTCATATGCTTTTCTTGCTGTGCTTATGGCGCTGCCGCTGTCGAGACTGACTTCTCCGATTGCGGCGATGGCGTCTTCAACGTCGCCGATGAGCTTGGCCTTTTTCAGCTCCTCAAGTGCAGCGCGCGCCTGTTCAAGAGTGCCCGCGCCCTCGAGCCCCTTGAGGTCCTCGTCCGTTAGCGCGGCAACGGCACTCTCGGCCGCGCTTATCGCGCTCTCGCTGCTCAGCGTTACCTCTCCGATTGCGGCTATCATATCGTCCGCAGCCTGCGCGGCCTCGGTTTTTCCACAAGCGCACAGAGAAAGACAAATGACGGCGGCGAGAAGCATGGTAAGCAATCTTTTCATCATTTTTTCAAATTCCTTCCTTTATTTTTTTGTGCGCAGACGCACTCATTGAGATATCATGTAAGCTTTACCCCCTCGTAAAGCGCGCACCAATCCTTGTACAGCGGATTATCCCACGTCTCGCCCTCAAAGGTCTCGTAGGAGACGATGATGGCCTTAAAGGTCTCAATGCCGCAGCCCTCGTCAACAGAAAAGCCTGAATTTTCCCCAAAGGTGCTTCCGGCGGAGAGGTTTATGTCATCATAGTCCACATGCTGAATGTATGCTCCGCCTGAGGATTTCAGGCTGGCTCTGATTTTAACGGGCAGGCCTGCCGCGTCCCAAGCCACAAAGGCGACGACCGCGTCCTTTATGTCCTTGTCGGTGCCGTTCTGGAGCGTGACCTGAAGCATGTCAGGGTAGAGAGCCTTGTACTGGTCGTCCTGAACGATATAGTTGCTATCGATAATGCGCACCTCCTGAGCGCTGAGCTGCTCGTTGAGCTCCTCCTCGCTCAACGAGCTTTCAGAGGGCTTTGCCGCCGGTTCGTCGCTCAGCTCAAAGCCGGTGTCCTCCTCGACAGCAACATCAACGCTCAGGCTGTCGGAGTATTTCACTCCCTCATAGAGTGTGCGCCATTCGTCGTAGTAGGGGTTTTCCCAGGTGTCTCCCTCGAAGGTGGTGAAGCTCACGGCTATAGCGACGCAGTTTTCAATGCCGCAGTCCTCGTTGACGGAAAAACCGTAGCCATCTCCGAAGGTGCCGCCGGGAATAAGGTTGATATCGTCGTAGTTTACCTCCTGAATGTAAGCTCCGCCGGAGGAACGCAGGCTCTGCCGTATCTTAACGGGGAGACTGTTTGAGTCCCATGCGGCGAAGGCGACGACTGCGTCCTTGATGTCGGCGTCGGTGTTGTTTTGAAGCATGGCCTGGAGCATGTCAGGGTAGAGGGCCTTGTACTGGTCGTCCTGAACGATATAGCCGGTATAGGTGACGACAAGGGGAAGAGAGCTCAGCAGCTCGGCAAACTCACCCTCTGTCATTGTGGTAGTTGCCGGAGCGGGGGCGGGAGTGGGTTCCGGTGTAGGCTTGGGTGTTGAGGTTGGCACCGGAGCGGAAGCCGGGGCGGTCTCATCTGGTGGAGCTGCAGGCGCGTCAGAGCCGCACGCAGCCATAGAGAAAACCATGACGGCGGCGAGCAGCGCGGCGGTAATTTTCTTTTTCATTTCTGTGTCCTCCTGTCTTTTTTGGCTGTGAGTCTTTTGGGGAAGAGAGAAGAAAAAACCGTCAAAAAAAACTCACAGTCTCCGATTGATTTGTTTAATTAAGTTTACAGTAATGAAATGGCAAATACAATATGCTGGCTGCATAGTATTATAAATTTTGTTATTATATACAAAATATAGTGTTTTGGGTGATACGAACTGTTCGAAGGCAGACAATCTGGCTTCGTGTACGGGGCTGTGAAAAACCCACAGTGACCGACGCTTGACGACTTGTACTTTGAATAAATTTGTGGTAATATAATTTAATAATCTAAAATTGCGCTTGGTGCGCTTCAGGGAGGCAAAGCAATGTCTTTTATATCCGCAATCGTTTTGGGACTTGTGCAGGGCATAGCGGAATTTCTGCCGATATCCAGCTCGGGACATCTTTCCGTGCTGCAAAATTTTTTTAATATGTCCACGGCCGAGGAGGGCCATTTGTTTTTCGACGTACTGCTGCATCTGGGAACGCTGATATCCGTGTGCGTAGTTTACCGGCGCGATATTGCGGCGATAATAATCGACAGCATCGATTGCGTGCGTGGTATCGGCCACCCCCAGCCGGGCGGACCGAAGCACTATCCGGGCGCGCGGCTGCTTATCATGATGGTGTTTGCCACACTGCCGCTGGTTTTCATTCTTCCGATTAAAAAGTACATCGACGCGCTGTATTACAACACATGGTTCATCGGCGCGGCATTTCTGGTTACGGGCCTGGTGCTGTTTGCCAGCGACCGGCTGAAAAACGGACGCGGCAATGAAAAGACCATGAGCGTGGGCGGCGCGCTGGTGATAGGCGTGGCGCAGGCACTGGCGACAGTGCCGGGCCTGTCCCGCTCGGGCATGACAATTTCCGCTGGCGTGGCCACGGGGCTGGACAGGGAATTTGCCGCTAAGTTCTCTTTTCTCATTTCCATCCCCGCGATATTGGGGGCGAATATACTCAGCCTGTTTGATGCGATAAGCGAAGGGATAGACACAACGCTCCTGCCGGCCTATTTTGTCGGTATGCTCGTGGCGATGGTGTCCGGATACTTTGCGGTCAGCCTCGTGCGTCTTATCTGCCGCAAGGGGCAATTCGGCAAATTTGCATATTACTGCTGGGCGGCCGGCGCTCTTACGCTGATTCTTTCAATAATACTTTGAGGTGAAGCTCATGGCTACAAAAGCTAAAAAAACGACCGCCGCGAAAGGTGGAGCGCACGCGGCGAAGAAATCGGGAGGGAGAACCTCCTCCGGAAGGTCCGCAGCCGCGGCGCCGCAGCCGCGGCCGATTCGCCGCGAGGTCGGCGCCGCCTTGTGCTTTTTCATCGGACTGTTTTCATTTATCGGATATTTCAAGGTGGACGCGCTGTTTATCGACTATTTCTGCCGCTTCATAAAGGGGCTGATAGGCTATGGGTATTACATATTCCCGCCAGCGGTTTTAAGCTGCGCGGTGATACTGGCATTTCACCGCGGACGTCCCGTGTGTCTGCGCACGGTTTGTGCGCTGCTGCTGCCGGTAGTGGTCGGGGCGCTGGCGCATGTGTTGTTTTATAAGCAGTCTGCCGCGTCGGAGGGGATGCTTATTTCTGCGCTGTATCACGACGGGCGGGATATGCTATCCGGCGGAGTGCTGGCGGGACTGCTGGGTACTGGCGCAAAGTCACTGTTCAGCGTTTACGGAGCGGTGCCGCTGCTGCTGTTTATTTTAGCAGGGCTTATTATGGTCAGCTTCCGTATTTCACCGATGAAGATAGCCGAAAAGGCGAAAAGCCGTCCGCGCCTGAAATATGAGCCTCTGCCGGAGGACGACGAAGGAGAATTCCTTCCCGAGCATGAGAGCGCAGCGCAGCCCAAGAAGGCTGCTCCGCCGGCGGTGTCCGCGAGAAAGCCGCGCCGTGCCATAGACATTCCGTTTGACGGGGATGAGGGGGAACTGTCTGAGGACTATGAGGAGAAGAAGGTCGGTTTCTTCAACGCCAATCCCCGTGTGAAAACGCCCGACCAGGTGCTGGCAAGACACGCGGAAGCTGAGGAGGACTCGGAGGACGAACCCGTAGATGAGCTTGTAGAAGAGCCCGTGAGCACATCTGTCCCCGCAGTATCCGCTCGTGCGGCTGGGACTGCCGCCAAGCCGGAGAATATAGTCCCGCTCAGCTACAATGAGGCCGCGTCCATGGCGGGGGTCGAGCCCTTGGAAATAAAAACTGAGGAGGTTTTCTCACGCGAGCCGGCAAAGAGTTCATCGCGCAAAAAGGGGATGGCCGCCGAGGAACTGCGCTCAGAGACTGAGAGCATAACTAAGGCTATTGAGCGCAGCGAGCAGACAGAACAGGGCGAATACCGCTATCCGCCGCTGGAGCTTCTGCACCGAGGCAGCGGAGCGGCGGCTGACGGCCGCGAGGAGATGGCTATAAACCGCGACCGGCTGCAAACCACGCTCGACAGCTTCAACGTAAACGCGAGCATAAGCGATATAACCCGCGGGCCGACGGTCACGCGCTATGACCTTGAGCTTGAGGCCGGAGTGAAGCTGACAAAACTGACGAATCTGGCGGGAGACCTTGCGCTTTCGCTGGGCGTATCCGGAGTGCGCATAGCTCCGATACCGGACAAGATTTCCACAGTGGGAGTGGAGGTACCCAACAAAATTGTCAGCACCGTTTACCTGCGCGATATAATCGGCTCGGACGAGTTCAGGGGAGCTGCGTCAAAGCTGACATTTGCCATAGGCGAGGACATCGGTGGAAACAGCGTCTGCGGAAACATAGCCAAGCTGCCTCACATGCTCATTGCCGGAACGACCGGCTCTGGTAAATCCGTGTGCATGAACAGCCTTATCCTAAGCCTTCTGTACAAGGCCAGTCCGGACGAGGTCAAGCTTATCATGATTGACCCGAAGATGGTTGAGCTGGGAATATACAACGGTATACCGCACCTGTACATCCCCGTCGTAACAGACCCGAAGAAGGCCGCAGGCTCATTGCAGTGGGCGGTTGTGGAAATGCTTAAGCGTTACCGCCTGTTCTCGGAGGCGGGAGTGCGTGATCTGGCGGGATACAATAACATTCAAAAGAAAAACGGCGACCCCACGCTTCCACAGGTGGTTATTGTTATTGACGAGCTGGCGGATTTGATGCTTGTGGCCTCAAAGGAGGTTGAGGAGAGCATATGCCGCGTGGCTCAGATGGGACGAGCTTCCGGTATGCATCTTGTTATTGCCACGCAGCGCCCGTCGGCCGATGTTATAACGGGGCTTATGAAGGCTAATATACCCAGCCGCATCGCTTTTGCCGTGTCCAGCGCGCTCGAGTCTCGAATAATTCTTGACACACAGGGAGCGGAAAAGCTTGTCGGCAGCGGAGATATGCTCTATGCACCCATAGGCGCGGGAAAGCCGCGGCGCATACAGGGTGCTTTTGTTACTGACGAGGAACGCGAGCAGGTCGTTAATTTCATCAAGCAGAACAGCGAGGCACAGTACAGCGACGAGATAATGGAGCAGATAGAAAAGGCGGCTCAGGAGAAGCCATCTGGTTCAGGTAAGGCCGAGAGCGTGAGTCAGCCAGAGGAAAAGAGCGAGTACGACGAGCTGCTGCCACAGGCTGTGGACGTGATATTTGAGACAAAGCAGGCCTCTGTATCCCTCTTGCAGCGCCGTCTCAAGCTGGGGTATTCCCGCGCCGCGCGTATAGTGGACCAGATGGAGGAGCTCGGCGTTGTCGGGCCCTTCGAGGGCTCAAAGCCGAGGCAGATTATGATAACGCGCGAGCAGTGGCAGGAGATGCAGCTTATAAGCGGTGCCGCACCGGTGGAAAAGCTGCCTGACATGCCTCCGGCCGATGACTTTGAGCATGATAATCCGGAGGACTGGGGCGAGTGAGCGATTATTTGAATGTGAAAATGGCAGAGCAGGATATTGCCACAATTTCCACGCTCGGATTGGCCCACGTAGGAGATGGGGTGTATGAGCTGATGGTCCGCTCCTGGATAGCCTGCCGCGGACGTTTGACCTCATCGGGCTTGCACCGCGAGACGGTGAAATATGTCCGCGCACCAGCTCAGGCTGCGGCTGTGGAGCGCATAGCGGACATGCTCAGCGAGCAGGAGCGCTCCGTTTTTCGCCGCGGGCGCAACGCGCATGTAAATTCGGTGCCGAAAAACGCACGGATAGGGCAGTACCATGCAGCGACGGGGCTCGAGTGCCTTTTTGGGTGGCTGTACCTGCATGGGGAGCACGCGCGTCTGAATGAACTTTTTGAGAAGATAATGGAGAATGATTAATGCCACTTGACAGCGTTGCCGTGTCCGCGCTTTCACAGGAGCTGCGCAGGCGGATAGTCGGCGGAAAAATAGACAAGGTGCAGCAGCCGGAGCGGGACACCGTGTTGCTGACGGTAAGAGGCGGCGGAGAAAACTGCCGTTTAGCCGTATGCGGCGGGGTGGGCAACGCGCGCGTACACATAACCGACTCGGCATTTGAAAACCCACAGCAGCCGCCGATGTTCTGTATGCTTCTGCGCAAGCATCTTGTCGGCGCGCGCATCGCCGCGCTTACGCAGCCGGAGCGAGAGAGGCTGATAATTTTTGAACTGGACGCCTATGACGAAATGGGAGTGCCGGTGAAAAAGCGGCTGGCCGTGGAGATGATAGGACGGGGGACAAACATTATACTCATAGGGCCCGACGGCAGGATAATCGACTGCCTGCGCCGTGTGGACAGCGAGATGAGCTCATTGCGTCAGGTGCTGCCGGGGCTTGTCTATCGTCTGCCGGTAAACCAGACCAAGCCGGACTTTTTTTCGCTCGACAGCGCTGCGCGCCGCGAATTGTGGAGCGCGCGGGACGTGAATCTTCCGCCGGAGAAGTGGCTGCTGGACAGCTTTTCCTGTCTTTCACCGCTGACGGCGCGCGAGCTTGTCAGCCGTTGCCACGGTGAGATAAGTACTCTGCCGCAGGCCATGGACGCGTTATGCGAGAGCGTTCTTGCTGGGGACTTTACACCGTACATGCTGCTCGAGGATGGACGGCCGAAGGATTTCAGCTTCATGCGCATAACGCAGTACGGCTCGGCCATGACAGGGGAGTGCTACCCGGACTTTTCCACGCTGCTTGACGCTTTCTATACTCGCCGCAGCAAGGCGGAGAATATGAAAAAGCGTACGCAGAGCCTGCGCAAAACGGTGAAAAGCGCGCGTGACAGAACTGTGCGCAAGCTCGCTCTTCAGCAGCAGGAACTGAAGAAGACGGCCGACAGGGAGACAAGGCGCCGATGGGCCGACCTGATAACCGCCAACCTCTACCGCGCGGAAAACGGTGCGTCGGAGCTGACAGTGCAGGACTTTTATGAGGAAAGCTGTCCAGATGTAAGTATCCCGCTCGACCCGCTCAAAACCCCGCAGCAGAACGCTGCGGTATATTACAAGGAGTATGCAAAAGCAAAGACCGCAGAGAAATATCTCACTCGCCTTATAGTGGAAAATCGCAGAGACGTGGAGTATCTTGACAGCGTTCTGGATGAAATTGACCGTGCGGAGAGCGAGAGCGATATTGTGGAAATACGTCGAGAGCTGACAGAGACTGGCTACGTCAAAAAGAACCGCTCGAAGCAGAAGGAACGTATTCGCGACAGCGCACCGTTGCGCTATATCTCAGACGCAGGAATTGAGATACTCGTTGGCCGTTCCAACTCTCAGAACGACCGCCTGACCACTAAAATCGCACAGCGCAGCGATATATGGCTACACACGCAGAAGATACATGGCAGTCACGTGATAATCCGCTGCATGGGTGAGGAGCCGGACGAGGGCACGATAGTCCAGGCGGCCAGCCTGGCGGCGTTGCACTCCCAGGCTGGCACGGGCGGCAAGGTGCCGGTTGACTACACGCGCGTCAAATTTGTCAAAAAGCCCGCGGGAGCGCTGCCCGGCATGGTGGTTTATACCGATTACTCCACAATTCTGGCGGAGGCGGACGAGGCACTGGAGAAGCGGCTGCGTGTGAAATAAGCTTTGTTCCTTAGAAAATTTTTGAAAAAACTGAAATAATCCTCCGCACCGCGCCGTGCGTATATTTGCTATTGCCCCGCTCATAATAAAGGCGAGGTGATTAATATGACTTCCAAGGAAATCCTCTATGTTGAGGACGCGCTGGGACACGCCCAGTTTCTCATGCAGCAGAGTCAGAACGCAGTGAACATGCTTCGCGACGCGAATCTCAAGCAGCAGGCACAGCAGCTGGTGAATAAAAACCAGCAGATTTTCCAGCAGTTTTATTCACTGGTTTAAGGGAGGAGCTTG
>CATJWG010000208.1 GCA_949744165.1 uncultured Eubacteriales bacterium
ACCGATACGACTGAACCCGGGGGTTCAGAGATAGCTAAGAAATACCAAAAAGCATATGACGAGATAACCGCCTGCAAGGATGCCGTAGATAATGCTAAGGACGAGTATGACAGCGCACGCTCCGCATATAACCGCGCGTTGTCGGACGACAACTCCGGCGAGTACAACAGTGCCTCACGCGACCTGAAAAAGGCGCAGGACGAGCTCAAGGCCGCCGAGGAGCAGCAGGCAGAGGCGGAGGAGCGCCTGACAAAGGCGAAGGAGAAAAAGACGGAGTACGACACCGCTGTGGAAAACGTGAAAACCTGCCAGACTAAGCTTGAGGACCTTATTTTTGCCCTTTCCGAGCAGCAGAAAACCGACGACAAGAACTCCCAGCTTGAAAGGCTCGACATTCAGGACCTTGCTGCTCAGCTCGGTAAGGCTCAGAAGAAGGTTAACGAGCTGGCAGAGGATACAACCGACAAGGAGATAAAGGCAGAGGTGCCCGGCATAATTGAGAGTATAAGCGTAACTGCCGGCAACAAGACCACGCCGGATACCCCGCTTGCCACGATAGAGCTGCCCGATATGGGCTATACTATGAGCTTTTCCGTGACAAACGAGCAGGCCCGACTTATACACACCGGAGACTCGGCCACCGTGTCGAACTACTACTATGGAAACGAGATTACCGCCACTGTTGCCAGCATCAAGACCGACCCGAAAAATCCGCAGACAAGCAAGCTTGTAACCTTCGACGTTACCGGCGATGTGAACGTCGGTTCAGACCTGACCGTGTCCGTGGGCCAGAGAAGCCAGGAGTACGACTTTGTCGTGCCCAACAGCGCCCTGCGCAGCGACTCCAACGGCGACTTCGTGCTTGTAATAACCGCGAAAAACAGTCCGCTGGGCAACCGCTACATAGCCACGCGCGTGGACGTGACGAAGATTGCCAGCGACGACACCAACACCGCCGTAACCGGTGGACTGAATCGCGGCGACTTCGTGATAACCACCAGTACCAAGCCCATTGAAAACGGACAGCAGGTGCGTATGCAGGATACACAGCAGCAAACAGAGTAAGCGAAAGGCGCGGCGTAATGAAAAAAATTGAGCTGGGGAGATTTGCTTCCCGCATAAAGCTGAAAAAAATAACCCTGATAATTTTAATCGCCAACGCCGCGCTGGCCATTCTCTCGGCGATATGCTTAGCTGTCTGCTTCTCCTTCCCCGGACGGCTGCAGAGCCAGCTTGCGGCCGAGCGATGGACGGGGGCGAGCGAGCTTCGCTTTGAGCAGCTTTCCTGCTTCATGTCCGAGTCTGACAGCCTGAACATGGACAACATTTATGAGTTCAGGTACAAGCTCGGCAAAAAGCTGACGGAGGCCTCTCTTGAAGCGCCGGAAAACGGCGCACTGTTCAATGACGCATGGAGTGCTTTCGGTAAGGTGAAGGTTTTCGGCGATCACGGAAATGCGGAGTGCTCCGTTATTGCAGTTGGTGGTGATTATTTCTTCTTCCACCCTCTTAAGCTGCTCAGCGGCAGCTACATAAGCGAGGACGACCTGATGGGTGACCGCGTGCTGCTTGACCGTGAGCTCGCTTGGCGCCTGTTTGGTGGCACCGACCTGCAGGGGATGACCGTGACGATAGATAATATCCCTTACGTGGTTGCAGGCGTGGTAGAGCGCGAGGTGGATTTTGCCAGCAAAAAGGCCTACGGCGACGGCGGGGCGGGAATGTACATGTCCTACTCGGCCTACAGCGCGCTGACAGCAGGAGAGGAGTCGGCCGGGGCGCCTGTGGACTGCTATGAGATAGTGATGCCCCAGCCGGTGGAGGACTTTGCCGAGGGACTGCTCAAGGAGAACTTCGCCATTGGCTCGGGAGAAATAATAAATAACAGCGGCAGGTTTACATTTGGTGAAATATTTGGTATAATAAAGCAATTCGGCACACGCTCCATGCATACCACAAGCGTAATATACCCATACTGGGAAAATGCCGCGCGCTGCTTGGGAGACTGGTGCGCGCTGTTTATGCTGCTGGCGATAATATTCGGCGTAAGCCCGCTGGCATGTGCGTTTGTGGTGCTGATGATATTGCTTATCAGGCTTAAGGACTACCTTGCGGACAATGTGCCGGAATGGACCGTAGGCGCGATAGACCGCGCACGCAAAAAACGCTACAGCGTATCTCATAAAACAGCCCTGCCGGCGGGGAAACAAGATGAACTGAAAGGGGACAGCGAACATGTCAAAGGTCTACTTCACGAGGGAACTGACTCCGGAAGCGGTAGTACGCATGTATGAGGCCCTGGGTGTCGAGCTTGAGGGAAAGGTGGCCGTAAAAGTCCACTCTGGTGAGCCGGGGAACCAGAATTTCATTCACCCCGATTTTTTCAAGCCCGCCATAGACCGAGTAAACGGCACGGTAGTGGAGTGCAACACTGCATACGAGGGTGGGCGAAATACTACAAAGGTGCATCTGAAAACGATGGACGACCATGGCTGGAGTAGGCTGTGCAGTGTGGATATTCTCGACGCGGACGGTGAAATGGCACTTCCGGTGGAGGGCGGTCGGCGAATAAAAGTAAACTATGTCGGAAAAAACCTTGCCAATTATAATTCCATGTTGGTGCTCTCACACTTCAAGGGACACCCGATGGGCGGCTTCGGCGGGGCTCTGAAGAACATCTCGATTGGACTTGCCTCCTCCCATGGCAAGGTGTATATCCATGGTGCGGGAGACGAGGAGATTTTTCTTGACGCCGACCACGATTCCTTCCTTGAGTCCATGGCTGACGCGGACCGCTCCATCGTCGATTACATGAAGGGGAAAATAGCGTATGTCAATGTCATGTGCAACATGTCCGTGGACTGCGACTGCTGCGCAGTGGCGGCAGACCCGAAGATTGCGGATATCGGGATTTTGTCTTCGCTTGACCCTGTGGCGCTCGACCAGGCCTGCGTTGACCTGGTGTACGCCTCGGACGACCCGGGCAAGACCGACCTTATAGAGCGCATGGAGTCTCTAAACGGCATACACACCGTCGCGGCTGCCGCCGCGCTGGGCGTCGGAAACCGCGATTACGAGCTTGTTGAGATGTAATCTTCCGGTTAACAGCCGAAAAGCGCCGATTTCATTGGCATAAGCGTCATATTGGCGCGTGTCGGAAACGTAAATTTTAATACGAATCAATGAAAAAGGCGCCTTTGGCGTCTTTTTTGTTGCCTAATTTAAGGAAATGGGTATATAATGCTATGTTGGGTGGAGTGTATATCCTCCACCCAGGCATGATTCCGAGACAAACGGAGGATTGAAGCATGAACGAAGAAAATGAGATGAACGAGCAGACGCGCGCTTTTGAACCAATGCCGGAGTCTGAGACAAAGGCTGTGGCGGGCATTGAATCAGAGAAGCCCGAACCGATAGAAGAAGGTATGGCCGCGGCAAAGAACTCCAAGGGTTCGCACGCCAGACAAAGCCAAAAGAAAAAGAAGAAGGAGCAGCAGCAGAAAACTGACGCCTTTGACTGGGTGCAGTGTATAGTAACGGCGCTTTTGGTGTGTATACTCCTTTTCATTTTTGCCGGCAGGACAGTCGGCGTGGTGGGCAGCTCGATGGAGAGCACCCTTTTTGAGGGCGACAGGCTGATAATCAGCAACCTTTTCTACACCCCGCAGCAGGGAGACATAGTTGTTCTGCGAAAGGACACCTTCAAAGAGGAGGCTATAGTAAAGCGAGTCATCGCAGTGGGCGGACAGACGGTGGATATAGACTTTGACGAGGGCATAGTTTATGTGGATGGCCAGGCGCTTGAGGAGGATTATATAAACGAGCTGACGTACCGGCCGCTGGACTTCGACGGGGAGATAACCGTTCCGGAGGGCAGCGTGTTTGTGCTTGGCGACAACCGCAACCGCTCAAACGACAGCAGGGACTCACGTATCGGATGCGTGGACACAAGGTATATAATCGGCAAGGCGTATTGGCGTGTCACGCCGTTTTCGAGCTTCGGCTCGCTGTATGATTGACGGTGAAAAATGAGTGAGAATTATGAGAAGATAGACATCCACTGGTTCCCAGGCCACATGACAAAGGCCCAGCGAATGATAGAGGCGAACATGAAGCTGGTGGACGCAGTGTGCGAGCTGCTGGACGCGCGCGTGCCATGCGCCAGCCGCAATCCGGATATTGACCGTCTCGCTGCTGGCAAGCCGCGGCTGGTTATACTAAACCGCACGGACCTGGCAGACCCGGAGCTGACCGCGAGGTGGAGGGATTACTTCCGCCGCTGTGGGCTTGCCGTACTGGAGACGGATGCGAAAAGCGGCAGGGGCGTGAACAATTTTCCACGCGCAGTGCGCGAGGTTTTGCGCGACAAGATAGCAGCTTATGAGGCAAAGGGACAGGGGACGCGGCCTCTGCGCGTGATGATTTTGGGAATCCCAAACGTGGGCAAGTCCACCTTCATAAACAAGGCCGCGAAGAGAAAGGCCGCGGCGGCGGGGGACAGGCCGGGAGTAACGCGGGGAAAGCAGTGGATAAGCATAGACGCGGGGCTTGAGCTGCTTGACACGCCCGGCATACTTTGGCCGAAGTTTGACAATCAACAGGTGGGCGAGGCGCTGGCCATAACGGGCGCGATAAAGCCCGAGATACTTGACACCGAGGCGCTGGCGGCAAATTTCATGCTGCGCCTGCGCGCACTCAAGCCTGAGGCAATAGAGCAGCGTTATAAGTTTACGCCACAGTCGGATAAGAACGGCTACGAGCTGCTGGCCGACGCGGCAAAAAAACGCGGTTTTCTTGTCTCCGGCGGCGAGTACGACATTGAGCGCATGGCGCGTGTGCTGCTTAACGAATATCACGAGGGAAAGCTCGGCAGGATAACGCTCGAGGCCCCGCCGGAGGCTTGAAAATGGACCTGTGGGAGCTGGAAAACGAGATTTATGCCGAGGGCTTTGAACTTATATGCGGTGTGGATGAAGCGGGCCGAGGGCCGCTGGCGGGTCCGGTATGCGCCGCGGCGGTGATACTGCCGCGCGGACTGGAGATAGAGGGGCTCAACGACTCGAAAAAACTCAGCGGAAAGCAGCGTGAGCGGCTTTTCAGCGTTATATGCGAAAGGGCGCTGCATCACGCTGAGGCGTTTGCCACGGTGGATGAGATAGAGTCGCTGAACATACTTGGCGCAACATTTTTGGCGATGAACCGAGCCATAGCGGCGCTTGGGGCAAGTCCTGGACTGGCGCTTATAGACGGAAATCGCTGTAAGGAAATAGACGTTCCAGCCCGAGCGGTGGTCAAGGGCGACGGAAAATGCGCTGATATCGCCGCAGCCTCCGTGCTTGCGAAGGTGACGAGGGACCGCTACATGCTTGAGCAGGCTGCGTTGTACCCGCAGTACGGCTTTGAAAGGCACAAGGGCTACGGCACCAAGGCGCACTATGCGGCCATACGCGAGTACGGCCCGTGTCCGTTGCACCGGCCGTCATTTTTAAAGAAAATGCACTGAAAATACATGGAAGGAACAATGCCGTGCGCAGAGAGAAAATCTCGCTGTATCTCTATTGAGAATACGGTCCCACATGGTGATTGAATTAGTGATGGACAAAAAGCTGCTTGGCCGCTGGGGAGAGGAAAGGGCGGCGGAATATCTCAAAGGTCAGAGATACGAGATAGTCGGTATGAATTACTCCTGCCGATTCGGTGAGATAGACATAATTGCCGGCGATCAGAGCTATATAGTCTTTGTGGAGGTCAAGCTGCGGAAAAATACGGACTTTGCCCAGGCTCGGGAGTTCGTGACGTCTGCGAAGCAGCGGAGGATTATTGCCGCGGCGCAGTTGTGGCTGGCGGACAACGCAACGGACAGGCAGCCGCGCTTTGACGTTGTAGAAATATATACCGGCGAGTGTTCGCGCGGAAATATAAGGATAAATCATATACAAAATGCGTTTGAGGTGAATGTATGAAATACCACAGCACACGAAATACCGGTGAAAAATACACAGTTTCCGAGGCCATAGCAAGGGGGCTTGCACCCGACGGCGGGCTTTTTGTACCGGATGAAATTCCAGCCGTTACATCAAAGGAGTTCGGCGAGCTGCTCACTCTTGACTACCGTGGCAGGGCGGTGAGGATAATGTCAAAATTCCTCAAGGGCTACACAAACGAGGAGCTTGAGCTTTTCGTCTCTCGTGCCTATGGGAAGAATTTCGACCATGATGAGATTGCGCCGCTGCACTTTACGGAGGACAATACCGCTTTTCTCGAGCTGTGGCACGGGCCGACCTGTGCGTTTAAGGACATGGCTTTGCAGATGCTGCCCCAGCTTCTTACCGCGTCCCTGAAAAAAACAGGGGAGAAGCGCATGGTCTGCATTCTTGTGGCAACTTCCGGAGATACCGGTAAGGCAGCTCTGGAGGGATTTAAGGACGTTGAGGGGACGAAAATTTTCGTTTTTTACCCCAAAAACGGTGTGTCCGACATCCAGAGATTGCAGATGGTTACCCAAGAGGGGGATAACGTTGGCGTGTGCGGCGTGACAGGTAATTTTGACGACGCGCAGACGGGCGTGAAGATGGTTTTCTCGGACGAGGAGGTTGCCGCGAAGCTTTCGGAGCGGGGATATTTTCTGTCCTCGGCAAACTCAATAAACTGGGGCAGGCTCCTGCCGCAGATAGTGTATTATTTCTCCGCATACTGCGACTATGTAAACGCGGGACGGCTGAAGATGGGCGATGAGCTTGTTTTCTGCGTGCCGACCGGAAACTTCGGTAATATCCTTGCTGGATGGTACGCAGCGCAGATGGGCCTGCCGGTGGGGAAATTCGTGTGCGCGTCAAATGAAAACAATGTTCTGACCGATTTTATCCACACTGGCACTTATGACAAAAACCGAAGTTTTCACCAGACTATCTCACCGTCGATGGATATACTCGTATCCAGCAATCTTGAGCGCCTGCTGCACTCGCTCAGCGGGGACGAGACAGTGCGCTGGTATATGCAGAAGCTCGGCAGTAAGGGCAAGTATACCGTCAGCCAGAATGTGTTTGACTCGATAAGACGTGACTTCGCTGCCGGATGCTGCACAGATGTTGACACGAAGAAGGCAATACGCGAGATATTTGAGGATAAGAATTACCTCATGGATACGCATACCGCTGTTGCCTACAAGGTGCTGTGCGACTACCGCGCCGAGACAGGGGATGCACGCCCTGCCGTCGTGGTGTCCACGGCCAGCCCCTTCAAGTTTGCCACAGACGTGCTCGACGCGCTTGGGGAGGCGGCGTCAGTCCGCCCACTTGAGCAGCTGTGCGAAAAAAGCGGCTTGCCAATACCCGTGCCGCTGTCGGACCTGGACAAGAGGACAGTCCGATTCGATGACACTGCCGGCCGTCTCGAAATGCGCCGCAAGGTGGAAAAATTCCTGAGTGAATAATTTGCTCAGCGACACGTGATGCGTGGGCAAAAAGCGTCGCATTGAGAACCTGTAGGCGGGAAAACCGCTGACAGGTCTTAGGACAAAGCAGACTTCACGGCATGTACGCTACGAATAAATTGGAAAATACTCTTTAGCGCAGTGCTCATTAAGTTTTAAGCACCCCGTTGTACGGGATGCTTAAAACGAGATGCGAAGCGAATCTTTTCATTTTAATGGAAGCGGCAACGCCGCTTCCATTAAAATGAGCCCCTCGGGCAAAATGTGCCGCAGTAGGTTTCAGCCTTGTTTACGGCGGACTTGTTCTGCACGTCAATATGCGAGGCGGTGCAGCAGTTGTCGGTGCCGTTGTGATACTTACAGTTTTTTGCGTCGCAGCCTACGCCCTTGACGCAGCCGCAGCCGTTTTTGGTTTCACTCATGTCATTTACCTCCGGATATTTTCCCGGTGACCCGGTGAAATTATTATCCGCCGGTTTCAGAAAAATATACGGGAGCGTCCGATGTCACT
>CATJWG010000209.1 GCA_949744165.1 uncultured Eubacteriales bacterium
CACGTGTGGGCGTGGACACCACACTGTCGCAGATAATCCAGATGGTCAGTGATGCAGCGGCGACAAAGGCCCCTATCGCAAAGATTGCGGACAGGGTCTCCGGAGTATTCGTGCCTGTGGTTATCAGCATCGCTGTAATAACAACTATAGTCTGGCTCGTTGCGGGACAAAGCATTGGCTACGCGCTCGCACGCGGCATCTCAATACTGGTTATAAGCTGTCCATGCGCGCTTGGGCTGGCAACTCCCGTGGCAATTATGGTCGGCAACGGTATGGGGGCAAAAAACGGCATATTGTTCAAAACCGCAGTTTCTCTTGAGGAAACCGGAAAGGCCGAGCTTATTGCGTTGGACAAAACAGGCACCATAACCTCAGGCGAGCCCGAGGTTACAAATGTTCTTCCTGCACAGGGCATCACTGAGAACGAACTCCTGCGTTTGGCGCTTGCCCTTGAGCAAAAAAGCGAGCATCCTCTTGCACGCGCTATTATTCGCAGGTGTAACGAACTCTCTCTTACCAGTGATGTGGCGGTATCAGATTTCAGAACACTGCCCGGAAACGGGTTGATTGCCATGTCCGACGGCACAGAGCTGCTCGGAGGTAAGCTTGATTTTATAATCCGCCATGCCGAAGTGCCCCATGATATACGCGAGCGTGCGGAAGCACTGGCCGGCCAAGGAAAAACACCGTTGTTTTTCAGTCGCGGAGGTTCTCTCGTCGGTGTGATTGCAGTGGCTGACGTGATAAAGCCAGACAGCCGTCAGGCTGTGCGTGAGCTGCAAAACATGGGGCTACACGTTGTTATGCTCACAGGTGACAACGAACGTACTGCACAGGCCATAGGCGCACAGGCCGGAGTGGACGAGGTCATAGCCGGAGTGCTGCCTGAAGGCAAGGAGAGTGTAATACGTTCGCTTAAGAAAAAAGGCAGGGTAATAATGGTCGGAGACGGAATAAACGACGCACCGGCTCTTACCCGCGCGGACATCGGTGTCGCAATAGGTGCAGGGACTGACGTGGCCATAGATGCGGCGGATATCGTGCTTATGAAAAGCCGTTTGAGCGATGTACCTGCTGCCATACGGCTCAGTCGCGCCACACTCAGAAATATACACGAAAATCTATTTTGGGCATTTTTTTACAACATAGTTGGCATTCCGCTCGCAGCCGGCATGTTCATACCTGTTTTGGGATGGCAGCTCAACCCCATGTTCGGCGCTGCGGCGATGAGCCTGTCCAGCGTTTGCGTGGTAAGCAACGCGCTGCGGCTTAACCTGTTCAAGCTGCACAACGCGTCTAAGGATAAACAAATTAAACACAGACACAAAAAGGAGGATATTGTTATGAATAAGACGTTGAAGATCGAGGGTATGATGTGCGGACATTGCGAAGCACGGGTTAAAAAAGCACTTGAGGCCTTGCCCGAAGTTGAACAGGCCACAGTAAGCCACACCGAGGGGTCAGCGGTAGTGACGCTCAGATCGGAGATTAGCAATGATGCGCTCAAGGCCGCAGTAGAGGCACAGGATTACAAAGTCCTCTACGTGAGTTAACGGCTGCCGGCGGCTCCTTTGAAGCCGCCGGCTTTATCCTGTTTGAAAGGAAAAATATTTTATGACCGAGCAGATTAGAGCAACTCACATTCTGCACCCACTGCCAAACTTGCCGGAAGCAGCAAACACTTTTTCTTTAGAGCACGCGAAGGAGGCTTGCGCATTCCATTCCATGTTTCCAGAGTATACTACCACTCCCCTGCTTGAGTTGGATAACCTTGCCTTAAAGCTTGGAGTGGAAAAGATTTTTGTCAAGGACGAGAGTCTGCGCTTTGGACTTAACGCTTTCAAGGTACTTGGCGGCAGCTACTGCATCGGCCGGTACATAGCCTCAAAGCTGGGACTGGACCCTACACGGCTGTCATACGATATGCTCACCAGAGGCAGTGTGCAGCAGCGACTGGGTCGGCTGACTTTTGTCACAGCCACCGACGGAAATCACGGCCGCGGCATTGCGTGGACCGCTGAGCGGCTCGGACACCGCAGTGTAGTATATATGCCCCAAGGTTCCTCTCCCGAGCGACTGGAAAACATCCGCTCTCTTGGTGCCGAGGCGAGCATAACGGACCTCAATTATGATGATGCTGTACGGCTTGCAAGATACATGGCCAAGAAAAATGGTTGGATTTTGGTGCAGGACACCTCCTGGCCTGGATATGAGGAGATTCCCCGCTGGATTATGCAGGGTTACACAACCATGGCTCTTGAAATAATCAATCAGCTTCATGGACAAAAGCCTACACACATCTTTCTTCAGGCCGGAGTAGGAGCAATGTCCGGCGCGTTGTCTGCTTTTTTTGCCTCATACTATGGTGTGAAGAACCGTCCCCGCATCATCATTGCTGAGCCGGAACAGGCAGACTGTCTGTTCCGCACGGCGAGCGCCGGCGACGGACAGCTTCACAATGTCAGAGGAAATCTGGATACCATTATGGCCGGTCTGGCCTGCGGTGAGCCCTGCCCCATTGGCTGGGAAATATTGCGCGATTGCGCCGACGACTTTTTCAGCGTTCCAGACAGTGTGGCGGCCGATGGAATGCGTATACTGGCCTCTCCTGTTGCCGGAGACCCCGCCATTGTCAGCGGTGAAAGCGGCGCTGTGACAGCCGGTCTCGCCGTACAACTGCTTACCAGCAGAGCTCTTGAGAAGAAGAAAACAGCGTTGAGGCTGGACAAATGCTCCCGTATTTTGTGTATCTCTACCGAGGGTGACACCGATACGGAAAATTATCGTAAGATAATGTCTGAGTAGGATAGCGTTTTTTTTCTTCATTCACCATTTGCCGGCAAGCGATACGAAAAATTAAATAGCACAAGCATAAATTCGCAAAAAAGCAGCCGATTGTACGACTGCTTTTTTGTGCAAAATGTTTCACGTTAAACAAAGAAAACTTAATTGCATACGGTTAATATGGTATACTACCTTGATATTTCAGATTACAATATCCTTGGCCGACTGATCATAGGTTTCCAAGAATTTGGCAATGTCACTTACAACTCTGGATATCTCGTTTGGTTCAGGCAGCATAACAAGACGGAAATGGTCCGGAGTTGGCCAATCAAATCCGCTGCCGGGAACAAACAGGACATGTGCGGCATGCAACACATCAAGAGCAAACTGACGGTCACTGACAATGTTATATTTTTTTGCATCTATTCTCGGGAAGAGGTAAAACGAGGCATGGTTTGGAACATAGCTTATCCCGACCATACGGTCAAGCGCCTCAAAGGTTGCGCGGCGCTGCTCATATATTCTTCCGCCGGGCTCGAGCATTGCCCGTGTACTGGAGTTGTCTTCCAAAGCTGCGGGAATTACAAGCTGAGTCAATGCGTTGCCGCAAAGGCGCATTGCTGCAATTTTTTGAATTGCCTCTATAGTTGGAACAGTAAACCAGTCCGGTCCTGAGACAACCATCCATCCGCAGCGAAATCCGCAGATGATGTGCGACTTTGAAAGTCCGTTTAGGGTAATAACAGGTATGTCATGCCCTATGGCAGCAGCTGCATAATGGACAAACCCATCCATAACCAGTCTGTCATAAATCTCATCAGCAAGCAGAACAAGATTATTCTCGCGCGCAATCTGTACAATTCCTTCCACTATCTCACGCGGATACACAGCTCCGGTGGGATTATTGGGATTTATAATAACGATAGCCTTTGTCTTTGGTGTAATCTTACTGCGTATATCGTCCAAGTCAGGATACCAGTCGGATTTTTCATCACACAGGTAGAGCACCGGCTTGGCGTCTGCCATAAAAGCAAGATTGGTCCACATGGAATAACTGGGCACGGGAATAAGCACTTCGTCACCAGAATCGAAGAGCACCGTCGCAGCAAGAGAAGCAACCTCACTTACGCCATTTCCAATAAATATACTCTCCGTTGTTATTCCCTGGACTCCTTTGGTAGTGTGATAGTCATATATAGCGCGCAGAGAGTCTGGCATTCCCTTTACATCGCAGTAGGGTACAGCTTTATCAATATTCTCCATAAGAGACCTTCTTACACTCTCAGGCAGCTCAAATCCAAAGGCTGCGGGATTTCCGGTGTTGAGCTTTGTCACCCTTATTCCCTGCTGTGTCATCTTGTTGGCCTCTTCGAATATCGGTCCGCGTATATCCGAGTGAACAGCCTTCATTCTTGCGGCAATTTTAAAGTCAAACATAGTTGATTCTCCTAATATATGCTGGTGATTTGATATTATATCACAGGTCAGCTGTTTTTTCATCTGTTTTTTTTCATTATTCAATTTTTTATGAATTATGTTAAAAAGACATTGTGAAACGGATAAATAATTTTAATTCAGACTGCCTTATTGACTAAACAGCGGCATGGA
>CATJWG010000210.1 GCA_949744165.1 uncultured Eubacteriales bacterium
CATGTCGGCGGCGAAGTCCTGGCATTTGTGTGGTAAGGAGGGTACTGAAGATATGTCAAGAATCGGTAGAGCTCCCATTGCCATTCCCGCAGGAGTGGAAGTGAAGGTTGACGAGAATAACCATGTCACGGTAAAGGGCCCAAAGGGCACTGTTGAAAGAACCATCGTTCCCCAGATGCAGATAAACGTCGATGGCGGCCAGATAACCGTTGCCCGCCCGAACGACGAGCCTGTCAGCCGCTCTCTGCACGGCCTGTCCAGAACCCTCATAGCCAATATGGTCGAGGGCGTGACCAACGGCTTTGCCAAGACCCTCGAGGTCAACGGCGTCGGCTACCGTGCCGCCAAGGAGGGCAACAAGCTCGTGCTCAATATCGGCTATTCGCATCAGGTGTATGTTGAGGAGGTCCCCGGCATCACCATCGAGGTCCCCAACGCCAACACGATAGTTATCCATGGCATCGACAAGCAGCAGGTCGGCCAGTTCGCAGCGGACGTGAGAAACAAGAGACCGCCCGAGCCGTATAAGGGCAAGGGCATCAAGTACTCTTACGAGGTCATCCGCCGCAAGGTCGGCAAGACCGGCGCGAAATAAGGGGAGGTGTGCTTAAATGATCAACAGACCCGATACAAGAGCTCAGCGCATTAAGCGCCATAACAGAGTACGCGGCAAGATTTCCGGCACCGCCGAGAGACCGCGTCTGTCTGTTTTCAGAAGCGAGAAGAACATTTACGCCCAGATAATCGACGATGTGGCGGGCAACACACTCGTTTCCGCATCCTCCGTTGAAAAGGGATTTGAAGGCTCCGGCGCCAATAAGGAAGGCGCGCGCAAGGTCGGCAAAACGCTGGCGGAGCGCGCCGCGGCCAAGGGTATAGAGAACGTGGTTTTTGACCGCGGCGGCTATATCTATCACGGCCGTGTGCAGGAGCTGGCAGAGGGCGCCCGCGAGGGCGGCCTGAAATTCTGAGGGAGGAGGAAACTTAACTTATGGCATACGATAAGAACAACAGACGCCGCGGCGGCGAAGAGGCCCAGAGCGAATTTACCGAAAAAGTAGTTTCCCTCAACCGCGTATCCAAGACCGTCAAGGGCGGCCGTGTCGCTAAGTTCTCCGCACTGTGCGTGATAGGCGACGGCAAGGGCCGTGTGGGCTATGGCCTGGGCAAGGCCAACGAGGTTTCGGAGGCCATCCGCAAGGGCCTGGAGGACGCGAAGAAGAACATCTGCACGATAACCCTTGAGGGTACTACGATACCCCACGAGATAATCGGCGAGGCGGGAGCCGGCCGTGTGCTGCTCAAGCCCGCACCGGAAGGTACCGGCGTTATCGCCGGCGGCGCCGTGCGTGCCGTGGTAGAGGCCGCCGGTATCAAGAACATCCGTACCAAGTGCCTGCGCACGAATAATCCGCAGAACGTCGTGGCAGCCACTATGGCCGGACTGAAAGCTCTGCGCAACGCCGAGCAGGTCGCGGCCGTGCGCGGCAAGACCGCTGCCGAAGTGAAAGGTTAAGGAGGGCTTAAGACATGGCAAATCTTAGAATTAAGCTCGTCAAGAGCCTCAATGGCAGAATAGAGAAGCACATTGCCACCGCACAGTCCCTTGGCCTGCACAAGATAGGCAATGAGACCGTGCAGCCCGACAATCCCCAGACCCGCGGCAAGATTGCCAAGATTGGCTATCTGCTGAAGGTAACAGAAGAATAAGGAGGGCCCTGAAATGAAACTCAATGAACTTTCTCCCGCAATGGGCTCCACCCATGTGGCCAAGCGCAAGGGCCGCGGCCACGCAACCGGCAACGGCAAGACCGCCGGCCGCGGACACAAGGGCCAGAAGGCCCGCAGCGGCGGCGGAGTCCGCGTCGGCTTTGAAGGCGGCCAGATGCCTCTGGCCAGACGTATCCCGAAAAGAGGCTTTAACAATATCTTTGCAAAGCCCCTTGAGGCAATAAATGTCAGCGCCCTTGAGAAATTTGACAACGGCGCCGTTGTCGACGCTAAGCTCCTGCTCGACACCGGAGTACTCTCCAAGTGCGAGTACGGCTTCAAGGTCCTTGGCAACGGCAGCCTGAGCAAAAATATTACGGTCAAAGCGTCCGCATTTTCCGAGTCTGCCAAAGCCAAGATAGAGGCTGCGGGCGGAAAGGCTGAGGTGGTGTAAGTGCTCCAGACAATTCGTAACGCTTGGAAGATTGAAGAGCTCCGCAAGAAGATCCTCTTCACGTTGTTTATCATTCTTCTATACCGTGTAGGAAATTCCATCCCCGTACCTTACGTTAACGTTGAATACCTCCGCCAGTATTTCACTCAGCTTGAAAACACCGTGCTGGGACTGTATAACGTAATGAGCGGCGGCGCATTCTCCAGCGCGACGATCTTTGCACTTTCCATCCAGCCCTATATCAACGCGTCCATCATTATCCAGCTTCTGTGCATCGCCATCCCCGCGCTTGAGCGGATGGCGAAGGACGAAGGCGAAGAGGGCAAGAAAAAGATAAACAATATTACCCGTTACTCCACAGTGGCAATCGGCCTGCTTCAGGGCTTTGCCTACTATATGCTGATTCAGAGGAACAATCTGTTGTCCGAGTCCGGCGTGTGGCAGGGTATTGTTATCGTTCTGACCTTCACAGCCGGCTCCGCGCTCATTATGTGGCTGGGCGAGCAGATTACCGAATTCGGCATCGGAAACGGTATTTCCATCATTCTGTTCGCATCCATCGTCTCGCGCTTCCCAACCAGCATCATCACCATGGTCGGCAGTCTGTCGGCCGGTTCGCTCAAGTGGTGGGTGTTGTTGCTGATGCTCATCGGCGCGCTGCTTATGATAGTGCTGATTGTCATTGTCAACAACGCCGAGCGGCGTATCCCTGTGCAGTATTCCAAGAGGGTCGTCGGACGCAAGATGTACGGCGGACAGTCTACTCACCTTCCAATGAAGGTGAACATGTCCGGCGTTTTGCCCGTGATATTCGCTCAGTCAATCGCCTCTCTGCCGGCAACTATAGCCGCGCTGATGGGTAAGACGATAGGCTGGCTGGATACGTCCGGATTGCTGTACGCATTTATCTACTTCCTGCTTATAATCTTCTTTAGCTACTTCTACTCCACGATACAGTTCAATCCCATCGAGGTGGCGAACAACCTTAAGAAGAACGGCGGATTCATCCCCGGCTACCGTCCGGGCAAGCCAACCAGCGAGTTTATCCAGAAGGTGCTCAACAAGATTACGCTCTTCGGCGCGATATATCTGAGCATCATCGCCGTGACGCCTTACCTGATAAGCCACTTCAGCAGCACGGCGCAGAACTCCGGTATTTCCCTCGGCGGCACTTCCATCATAATTGTTGTCGGCGTTGCTCTTGAAACCGTACAGGCGCTGGAAAACCAGATGCTCATGCGCCACTATAAGGGTTTCCTTGAGTGATGAAGCGGGAGGGTATTGTTCCATGAAGCTCATACTTCTGGGCGCCCCCGGCGCGGGCAAGGGAACTCAGGCGGAGATCCTCGGCCGTATGTACGGCATACCCACCATCTCAACCGGCAATATCCTGCGCGCCGCCATAAAAAACGGCACAAGCGTGGGATTGCGGGCCAAGGAATATATCGATAAAGGACGGCTCGTTCCCGACGATGTTATTATCGGCATCATCTCCGAGCGTCTGGAGCATGACGACTGCGTAAACGGTTACATCCTTGACGGTGTGCCGCGCACGATACCTCAGGCGCAGGCCATCGAGGACGAAGGTATAGGCATAGACCATGCCCTCGCCCTCGAGGTCAACGACGATGTGATAATACACCGTATGTCGGGTCGCCGCATGTGCGAAAACTGCGGGGAGAGCTACCATGTAGTGACCCATCCCCCAAGGGTCGAGGGCATTTGTGACGATTGCGGAGGAGCGCTCGTGGCAAGAAGCGACGACGCGCCCGAGACCGTGAGGGCGCGTCTGGCTCAGTACCATGCCGACACGGAACCGCTAAAGGACTTCTATGCCCAGCGCGGAAAGCTGAGAACTGTGGAAGGCTGCTCCACCATCGAGGAGACAACCGCGGTCATTGTCAAAATTCTGGGGCTGTAAGCAATGTCAATAATTATCAAATCCGACAGAGACATCGATTTGATGCGTCAGGCCGGAAAAATCACTGCGGGTGCGCGTTCGCTTGCAAGGCAGATGATTGAGCCTGGAGTGACCACTAAGGCGATAAACAAGGAAGTGTTCAGCTTCATAAAGAAATCCGGCGCGGAGCCGACCTTTCTCGGCTACGGCGGCTATCCCGCCAGCGTCTGCATTTCCGTCAACGAGCAGGTCATTCACGGAATTCCGGGAAACCGCCGCATTGAGGAGGGCGACATCGTCAGCATCGACGTCGGCGCCACGTACAAAGGCTATGTGGGCGACTGCGCGGGGACCTTTCCCTGCGGCAAATGCAGCGAAGAGGCGCTCCGCCTCATCGCCGCCACACGCCAGAGCTTTTTCGAAGGAATAAAATACGCCCGCCAGGGCTGCCGCGTGTCGGATATTTCCGCCGCCGTGCAGGCCTGCGCCGAGGGACAGGGCTACAGCGTGGTTCGCGAATATGTCGGCCACGGAGTCGGCGCGAAGATGCACGAAGAGCCGGAGGTCCCCAATTTCGGCCGCCCGGGCCACGGCCCGCGTCTTGTCAAAGGCATGACCCTTGCGGTTGAGCCGATGATAAATGCCGGAGGCTGGCAGGTGCGCGTTCTCTCGGACGGCTGGACAGTCGTAACGGCCGACGGGAAGCTGTCCGCACATTATGAGAACAGCATACTTATCACCGACGGGGAGCCTGAAATACTGACAATGGCAGACGATTTATAATCCGAGGAGGGAAAGCAAGTCTTGGCAAAAGATGATGTTATCGAATTGGAGGGCATCGTGGTCGAATCCATGCCCAACACCATGTTCCAGGTCGATATCGGCGGAGGCCATATGATACTGGCGCATATCTCCGGAAAGCTCCGGATGAACTATATCAAGATACTCCCCGGCGATAAGGTCACGGTCCAGATGTCACCCTATGATCTGACCCGCGGCAGAATCACCTGGAGAAGCAAGTAGGAGGTTTACACAATGAAAGTCAGACCGTCCGTGAAGCCCATGTGCGAGAAGTGCAA
>CATJWG010000211.1 GCA_949744165.1 uncultured Eubacteriales bacterium
GCAAAACGCAGGACTTTCGTCCAGCGCCCGTTTCCCATCAGCATCACCTCCCTTCACAGGGAAGTGGCCAACCGCAATCGCAGCGACACCCTTACCCCTTTCGGGGCATTTTTTATTTTAGCTTATTTGTCGAAAGCTGTCAATGATTTTTGACGGCGCTTGACAAATCGGGGCAATCGTGTATAATAAAAATATAAAAGGGTGCCGCCGATAACGATTAGCGGCTTGGCCCGACATCAGTACAGCGTTTTCGTCAAGAAACCGCCACCAGCACGGTGGCGGTTTCTGCTTTTTATAATAATTTACCTTCGGCGGCATATTTCACGTTGACATTGGCGGAAATTTATGCTATATTGCCTTGAACGATTGAACAAACGTTCAATCGTTCAAGGCACGGAGGCGATACTGTGGTAGATTTTACGATTTGCACCTGTGAAAACGCGGTGCTCCACGCCATGGACACCATGCCCGACGAGCGTGCAATGGACAGGGTAGCGGCGCTGTTCAAGCTGTGCGGCGACCCCACGCGAGTGAGTATACTCTGCGCGCTCAGCCGCCATGAGCTGTGCGTGTGTGAGATAGCGTCGGTTGTGAGCATGAGCAGCTCGGCGGTGTCGCACCAGCTTCGGCTGCTGAAGCAGACGGGCGTGATACACAGCCGGAGGCAGGGAAAGGCGGTTGTATATTCAATCGCCGACGGGCATATAGAGGAAATTTTCAGACTTGCGCTGACACACGCGGAGGAGGAGCAATGAGCGAGCATATGCACGAATACGCGGAGAGGGAGCATCGAGGCTTTCACCACCACGTGGAGGAAGTCCCCGCGCACCCCTGCGATGCCGAGGGCCACGAGCACCATCACCACGCCGACGGCTCCTGCTGCTGCCACCGGCACGAGAAGGAGTTTCACGGCATCGACAGGGCGATGGCCACGCGGCTCATTGCCTCGGCTGCGCTTTACCTGTGTGGTATGCTCCTGCCGGTAAACGAGGGGGCGCAAGCAGCAATGATGGCGGCCGCCGCGCTGATTGCGGGAGATGATTTAGTGGTGCAGGCGGTGAAAAACCTGCTTTCAGGCAGTTTTTTTGACGAATACTTTCTCATGAGCTTTGCGGCGATTGCCGCGTGCGCGATAGGCGAGTTTGAAGAGGGCGCGGCGGTGCTGCTGTTCTACCGCATAGGTGAGACGGCGCAGGACTACGCGATAAGGCACAGCCGGAGAGCTCTGGCGTTTATGCAGGACGCGGATGTGGGAGTTCAGGCGGGGGAAAAGCTGATAACGCGATTTTCCCGAGTATATACTCCGGTGATACTGCTAATGGCACTGGCCGTGGCACTGCTTTTGCCGGTTTTTGACCATGCGGCGAGCTATTCTGACTCAATTTACAGGGCGCTGACCTTTCTGGTGCTGGCCTGTCCCTGCGCCATTGTGATATCCGTGCCGCTGGGCTATTTTGCCGGCATAGGTGCGGCGTCGAAGCGAGGGATATTCTTCCGCGATTCCACGGCGCTGGATATGCTCGCGCGGGAGGGGGAGAGCGTAAACTTTGAGCGAAAAACTCTCGGTACAGATTCTTACCTTGTCTGCGGCGGGGCAGCGGACACGCCTGCTGTGGCGGTACTGACCGATAGCGGTGCAGACGAGGTGCTGGCGCGGAGGATAGCCCGTGGCACAAGGCGCATAGTGCTGGAGAACATTGGTTTTGTTGTACTGGTGAAGCTCGCGGTGCTGGTGCTCGGCGCGCTCGGAATATCGGCGCTGTGGTTCGCCGTATTCGCCGACTCGGGTGTGGCGGTGATTGCGATACTAAATTCGCTGCGCGCCTTTACCGTGGGAGGAAAACACGGACAATAAGAAAATTAAAAGCGTCCGGCGGTCCATTTCAGGACTGCCGGACGCTTTTTTGCACCCTCACAAAAACAGATTTGTAAGCTCCTTTGCCCAATTCAGGTACTCTGGTACAACAGTGTCGAGCAGGCGCCGTACCTCCTCGCGTTCTGTGCCGCTCAGGGAGCCTATGTGCGAGAACACGCAGCCTTCGGCCTGAGTTTGGCCTATGGCTATCATTGCGGAAGCTCTGTCGCCGGCAGCAAAGTATTTGCCAGCGGCCAACGCGCCCTGTGCAAAGTCACCGCAGGCGAGGGCACCGCAGGAAAAGGCGCCGAGACACACAGAGCCGAGAGCGATAAGTCCCACGGCGATACAACCGGAGGCGAGCAGGCCAAGCGAGACCAAGCCGCCAGCGATGAGTCCAAGCGAGACCAAGCCGATGGATATAACTCCCATGGAAAGTAATCCGACAGATATGAGTCCCCGAGCCCTCATACCGCAGGCGACAACGCCACGTGCCGTTAGCCCTACAGCAAATATGGCATGCGCATCGCGACCAATCTGCCACAGCGGAAGGCCCCACAGCGTGCGCTCGCTTCTCCTCTCGCGCAGGCGGCTGCGAAAATAGAAGGGGTTGTTGCCGTTCCAGCGGTCGGCATGGGGTTCATATGAGTGATATGACTCATCCTGGGGCTCAGGACCTGTTTTGCTGGGCTCGGTGACTTCGTCGCGAAGCAGATAGTCCATTGTGCAGCCGAACAGCTCGCCCATGCGAATAAGTTTATCAACTTCGGGGTAAGTCGCGCCGCTCTCCCACTTGCTTATTGACTGGCGCGAGACTCCGAATATATAAGCTAACTGCTCCTGCGTGTAGTTATTCTCTCGCCGGAGCTTTGCAATCTTGTCGCCGGTAGTCATGGCTGTGTGCCTCCATTCATTCTTGGTTTTCGTTCAAAGGATAGCGCACAAAGCCGGAATTGACCACCATTTTGCGCGTTCAAAATGTAAACTTTGGGTTGCGTCCACTAAAAAAGCGATGAAAAGCCGCTTTTTTAGTGCTTAATGATAGATTTCGCGTACTTCCTTACCCATCGCGCGGAGATTGCGGCACAGGTGCTCTATAGCTTTGGTTTTCATCTCCGAGTCGGCCACGGTGCCGAAGTGGGCCTCGTTGACCGAGTTTCCGATGAAAAAAGTAATGTCTGAGGCTTTTTCAAAGAGAATTGACGCCATTTTTGACGCGCCGTTATTCTTGTTATACTTGCGGCCCTCCAGTGCGTAGGGGTCGAGATACTCATCCGAGAGCTTGGCGACCTTGGCTATGGTCAGCGCACCCTCCGTTACAAGGTCTATGCCTTCAATAAGGCTTACCGGCGGGACATCGGGGTCGTCGCTGAGTGTGGTTACGCGAAGCTCTTTTCCCATACACCCAGCCACAAGCTCGCTCGTGGTGCCACCGCAGACTATGTGACAGCCCTTGAAGTCCAGAAAATGGCGGATGTGGGACTGTTCATTGCTGCGGTCGAGTGGGGGGCCGACCATTACAGCGACGGAGAAGGGCAGGAAAGCCTTGACCGCGGCAATGGTGGTGTCATCCTTCGGATGGTCGGCATACAGGGCCATGCAGGCCCCGCCGAGCACAGCCGAGACGACGCAGGCGCTCATATTTGGCTGGCTGCGGCTGTTAAGGAACTGCTTGACCTGCGGCCGCTGCCAGTTATAATTCATGGTTTCGTCCGGTCCGGCGAAGATAACGCCGTCGCTCATGGTCATGATGTAGTCGCCCGCATCGAGCTGAAACTCTGAGCGGTAGACGGTCTCTCCGGAAATCTCGCGCCGTGTACGCTCGAGGTCGTGGCACTCTCCCGCATGGTAGAATATGGCCTGCGGGTTGTCAAACTCGAATATCACGCCGGCGCCGCTTTTATGGACGTGGATTATGGTGAAGGTACAGTAATTTAGGCCCACGTCGCGGTTTACGGGAAGCGTCTCGGTGATAATTTCCACGCACTCGTCGATTCCCGCGCCGTTGGAGACCATTGTGGAGAGTATTTTTGAGGTCATGGTGGCAAGAATGTTGGCCCTGACGCCGCTGCCCATGCCATCAGCAAGCACAAGGGTCTTGTAGTCGCCAAGGTTGTCAATCTGCACGCGGTCCCCGCATAATTCCTCGCCGTACTTGTTCATTGTGGCGTAGCCGCAGTCAATGTAAAAATCCATATTTTAATCCTCATCGTCATCCTCGCCGCGGTCCTGCATCTCCTCGTCGCGCATTATGTCGCGCAGCTTGAGCAGGGCGACCTTGGTTTCGGCTGTGGTTTCGCCAAGCAGGGAGGCAATTTCCTGAGCGATGCGCATTTGCTTTTTAACCACGTCGTCGGTAACTTTGAAGGTGCGCTTTCGCACCTCGCGCAGCTTTTCGTTGTAGCTGTCCTCCTCGGTAACGTCCTTGAGCACTCCAAGCAGTCGGTTGTGCTCCTTGAGCAGGATGACCGACAGCTCGACAACCTTGCTTGTCTTTTCAATCTCAATACGCTTGTTGAGTATGTTTTCATCGCTCGACTGCGCAATGACAAACTCGGGAATGCTCACATGGTCGAAAATCTGCTCACCCTCGGGATGGAATACGTCTATGCCAAATATGCTTATTGCCGAGCGGTTTATTGATTCTATGATAAATTCACTGCTGAGCACCACAATACCGAAAGGCATACGGCGTATGACCTCGGATGAGAGGGACTCGGCGCGGCTGCGCATGTATGGGATGCATATGCTCGCATCGGCGTAGCCGTTGTACACGGCCCAGGCCTTCTCGCGGCAGGTAGAATAGCCGCAGGCGCCGCAGTTGAGCTCATCCTCGGGACGGGTTTTGCCGGTTTTCTCAAGTATGGCGCGTATTTCGCGCTCTGTAGGCTGTACACTGGAATCGAGCACCTTGGGGAAGTCGCGCTCGAGCTCCACGCCGCAGGTGTCAACACCCGACTCAACGGCGGTGCGCGCGTATTTGCGCACGGAGACCTCTGCATTTATGGCGCTGGAGCTGTCAACCATGGAGCATGGGCCGCTTATGCAGCCGAACTCGCAGGAGTTCATCTCGATGAACATATGGTCAAGACTCTCGATGTTCTTGAGCACCTCGGCACACTTTTCGTCGCTGTCAACGGATATGTACTCGTAGCCATCTGGCAGCTCGATGAAGGACTTTATGATGCCGCCGATAATGGGGTAATGCCGGGCGCTTGCGCCGGGGGCGCTATCCGGCGTTTCCTCGGCGGGAGAAAAGCTGACGCCCTTTTCACGCATGAGCTTTGCCAGCTCGTCAAAGGTGAGTACGTTTGAGAGAATACGCACCGCATCGGCCTCGCGCCTTTTGGAGATGCACGGACCGATAAATACTATGGCCGAGTCGGGGAAACGCTTTTTGAGCATACGTGAATGTACAGTCATGGGCGAGTCAACGGGTGCGAGATATTTTATTGCGCCGGGGTAGTAGGTTTGTATGAGTCTGGTTGTGGACGAGCAGGCAGAGGAGATTAGGTTTTTATACTTTCCGCTGTTGAGCAGCCGCGCGTATTCAGCCGTGACGGCCGCAGCGGCGACAGAGGTTTCCTCAACATAGTGGAAGCCAAGCTGAATTAAAGCCTTACGCATTTGCTCAAAGGAGGAGAGCTTGAACGAGGAAATAAAGGATGGGGCCACACTGGCAACGACAGGTCGGTTTGATGCAAGCAGGGACTTCACATCCTCGAGCTGTGAAAAAGGCGCCTTTGCGTGCTGTGGGCATACCTGTGTACATTTGCCGCACTGAATACAGCGTTCGGGGATAATTTTAGCCTGATGGTCTATAAGGCCGATAGCCTTTACGGGGCAGCTTTTTAGACAGCGGTAGCAGTCTTTGCATTTCGACGGCTTAAAATCAATATAATTCTTCATTTTGACTCCTTAGCCTTTATAAAAAGTGATTAGGACAAGGTATATGAACACATTCACATGTTATCACGCTTTTCATCTTTTGTCCAATGCAAGTTTGTGCTTTCAATTAAAAGGACAGGCCCAGTCGGGCCTGTCCTTTTAGGAGTTTGATTATGTTATTCAGCGTCGGGGTCATATGCTGGTGTTGTACCACTGCTGTCGCGGCCGTGGAGTACGCGTTGAAGAACTATGATACCGATGACGGCGACCATACCGATGATGTCAGTCCATACGCCTGGGTAGATAAGTGCCAGGCCGCCGGCAATGGAGAGCACGCGCAGCAAGGGATTGAGGTGTCCGAATATATAACCCTCGAGTCCCATTGACACGCCGAACATACCAACCGCGGATGTTATGACGATGAGAATAAACTCCCACGGCGTGGTGTCAATGAAAAGCATGGCGGGATTGAGCGCGAATATGTAGGGAATTATGAAAGCGGCGATAGCCAGCTTGGTGGCGTTGAGCGCGGTTTTCATCGGCTTGGAGTGCGCAATGGCGCTTCCGGCATAGGCTGCCAGAGCGACGGGAGGCGTAATGTCGGCGACGATGCCGAAGTAGAACACAAACATGTGCGCGGCCATTGTTGGAATATCCATTTCCACAAGTATGGGGGCACAGGTAGAGGCCATGATGCAGTAGTTGGCAGTAGTGGGGACGCCCATGCCCAGCACGATGCAGCACAGCATCGTCATAAACAGCGCCGGCAGCGCGTAGCCTCCTGAAGCGGTGATAACTGCGGATTTGAGCACGGAGGCCAGACCAGTCATGGTGATGCAGCCTGCGATGATGCCTGCCATGCCGCAGGCGACGGTGACAGTGATTGTGCTCTGCGCGCCGGCGGACAGAGCCTCAAAAATTTTTCTGAGTGTAATAGGATTGTCTCGGTTTATCAGGCTGACGAAAATGGCGATGCCGATGGCAATAATGGCAGCTTTCTGTATCGTCATCACGTTGGTGGAGATAAACAGAATCAGTGCCAGTAGCGGCAGCAGCAGAAAGCACTTTTTGACAAGCTTGCCAAATTCCGGCAGCAGTTCTTTCGGAATACCGGACAGGCCGAGTTTTTTTGCCTCAAGGTGAACGGAAATAAAGATGCCGGTAAAGTAAAGTATGGCCGGAAGAATAGCACGCACAATAATGCTGGAATAGGGCACGGAGATAAAGTCGGCCATGAGGAAAGCTGCAGCGCCCATAATAGGCGGCATAATCTGTCCGCCGGTGGATGCCGCGGCCTCCACCGCGCCGGCAAACTCACCCCTATAGCCCGCTTTTTTCATCATCGGTATGGTAACCGAGCCGGTGGTGACGGTGTTGCCGACTGAGGAGCCGGAGACCATGCCGCAGAGCGCTGAGGAGATGACGGCAACTTTCGCCGGGCCACCGGAATATTTGCCCACGGCGCAGTTGGCAAGATTAATAAAGAAATCGGAAATGCCGGTGCGCTCAAGGAAGGCACCGAAGATAATGAACACGGCGATGAACTTCGAGCAGGTGTTTATAGGAGTGGAGAGTATGCCCTCTGTGCTGAACACAAGGCTCTTGAGCAGGTTTTGCAGGCGGCGCAGGAACACCATCTGTCCGCTCTGGTAGATAAACAGCGCATAGACAATAAACACGCCCGCCACACAGATAATTGGCAGGCCCACACAGCGGCGGCACAGCTCTATAAGACTGAGCACGCACCATATGGCGATGGCGATGTGATACCACTCATACTTGCTTATGCGCATTTCGACCAGAGATTTGGCGTTGAGCACAAAGTAACCATAAGCCAAAACGGTCAATATAATTATTATAATATCATACAAAGGGAGCGTGTTTACATGCTGCATTCCCTTTTTCACAGGGAATACAAGATAACCAATTACAACGAATATGCCCACAAACAGCGCCAGGCGCGCTTGCTGGACAAGACCGGTGGAAAAAAGTGTGTCATATATGCAGTATAGCGCGACCGCAGCCAGAAGCGTGCTTATAGTGAGCTTCGGCTTGCCTTCCCACACACGGGTATTGGACTCGCGGTCATACTTTTTCATTACAGCGTCAATGTTTGTCGCAAGCTCCTTTTCGCTCATGCCGCCGGTGTTTATCGGTTCATTTTCCTTATTAGAC
>CATJWG010000212.1 GCA_949744165.1 uncultured Eubacteriales bacterium
ATTCGCGCAATAAGCTCAATACCTCAGCGGTATTGAGCTTATTACATAAAAGTTGAAGATGATTTTTGTGCTCTTTTTCCATTTAATGTGCAGAGAAATAGTATTATAATAGAATATATTAATAAATTTATGTGTGCTAAATAAAAAAGTATATTTGAGGCGATCGGATGAATTTTCAGCAGTTAAAATATTACACTGTGCTGTGTGATATCGGCAGCTTTCCCAAGGCTGCCGAGAGCTTGTTTATCTCTCAGCAGGGCTTGAGCATGGCAATATCAAATCTTGAGGCAGAGTTCTCAAGCAAATTTTTCATCCGCACCTCAAAGGGACTTGTGCTCACACCGGACGGGGAGTATTTCCGCGAGTGGTCGCTTAATATACTGGCAAATCTCAAGGAGTGCTGGGAGCACTTTGAGGGGCGCGACGCGCAGCAGGGAGTGATAAAATGCGCGGGAGCGCAGGGCGTTGTGTGTGAGTTCGCCGCTGACCTCATCTCTAAATTTGAAAGCACATATCAGGGATATTCCGTATATCTTCGCGAGTATAAGGACAGGATATGCGACACGGTTGTGGACAACAAGGAGGCCGACATAGGCTTTGGCCTTGAGCCGATTGACAACGACAAGTTTGAGTGTCACAGAATTTTCCAGCCAAAGCTTGTATGCCTGATGCCGGAAAGTCATCCCTGGACCAAATACGAAAAAATTCCGATATCAATCCTGCCGGAGGAAAATTTCATCACTGTGGACGAGCAGTTTAAGTCCGCAGACTATTTTTTGGAGCAGTGCGCCAAGCTCGGGGTTGTGATAAAGCCGAAGCTTCGCGTGGGTGAGATTACGGCGGTTCACCGCCTTGTGCGTGAGCACAGGGGAGTGGGACTGACGGTGGAAACCGTTGCGGACGCGCTGTCAACTCCGGACACGGTTTACCGCGAGTTTGACGGCGGGGATTTCCTGTGGCCGATTGATATTTTCAAGAAAAAGAACGCCGCTCTGCCCCAGTGTGCGCGAATATTCTTTGAGTATGTCCAGCGTCAGGCGGCCATAGATAACCGAGAGAAGATTGCGCCCGCGAAGCTGATGGAGCAGCAATTTACATAATGTGAAGCAGCCGGCGCGAGAGCCGGCAAAAATAAAAGGGATTGAGAACATGTTCAGTGAACGTGTTCTCAATCCCTTTTTTGCTTTGTTAGACCGAGAAAAAGCGTAATAAGTCCGCAGAGCTGAGCATAGACATGATAGAAGCCGGAGTATAGGCACGGCTCCGGCGCCATAATGCGTCATACTGCGCACCCGTAAGGGTGACGCCGTCCTGCTCGGGCGGCAGGACGGCTGCCGCGGAGGCTGACGCAAAAACGAAAAGGAGATTAGTCAATGAAGAATTCTGTCAGAAGGCCGGCAATGCGCGGCGCGAGGGCTTTGCTTGCGCTGCTGCTGACGGCGGCCCTGCTCGCTTCACCGACGCTCACCGTGCGTGCGGACGAAGAACCTCTGTACAGCGACACAGATGCGCAGTACATAGCACAGACCATTTGGGGCGAGGCCCGCGGCTGTTCAAAAATGGAGCAGGCGGCCGTCGCCTGGTGTATACTAAACAGGGTGGACAATGAAAATCCATATTTTCCGGATACAATCTCCGGAGTGGTTACGCAGCCGAGCCAGTTCGCAGGCTACAGCAAGTACAATCCCGTGGACGATGAGCTGCTTGAGCTGGCCGAGGATGTGCTCGAGCGCTGGGAGCAGGAGAAAAACGGCGTTGAGGATGTAGGCCGCGTACTGCCGGAGGAATACCTCTACTTCGGCGGTAACGGAAAGACGAACCGCTTTCGCACACAGTCAGGCTACGACGATATCTGGGACTGGAGCTGTGAAAATCCGTATGAGGAGGCCGAAGCCGTGCAGGGGTAGACGGGCGCATAGAATCAGAGCGGGGAGAGATATGCTCCGCGGAGATTTTATGCGCCAATACGCGAGGCGAAGGCCCCGCAGCTTACCCTTACTTTTTCGCCGCCGAGTACGGTGACATTATGCCGGTGGAAGGAGTTTTCGCTTATCTCAGGGAACCGGCGTTTCTCACTGGAATTGACGGGGGCGGCGCAGACTGTTATTCCCTGTTTCCTGCGCTCCTCAAGACCCCTGGCATGCTTGGCGCAGATACAGGTCGCGTCGCAGCGGCGCTGCGCCTGATTGTGCATTCATGCGGCGACGCCGTATTTGCCGTCCGTCTGCGTGTTGAGCTCCTTTGCCTCACGCGAGAAACAGATGGAGATACTCTTGACAGCCGTACCTTCGAGGACGCGGCGGAAGAACCAATCGCCGCGGAGACGTCTGCCGGCAAACTCGGAATAGTCGAAGCGCCGGTTTCCGAGCAGGGGAGCGGGACGGCCGGACTGCACGGGGATTAAGAAGCCTCTGTCAGCGCTGAGAAGCGCTCGTTCAAATCAACCCATATTGACCTTCTTCCTTCGCGCTTTGCGCGGCCAAAAATCAGAGTACAACAACCGCAATGCGGCTGTTGTACTCTGATTTGAACATATCCGCCCTTTATTTGCAGGCTTTGCGCTATTTGCCCTTATGGCGGCTTGCAAATATGGGCGGATATATGATAAAATAAGCTTAAAATCTATCCCTGAATTAAACGCACGCATCTTGTTTGCATATTTTCCGCTGTGCTGCGTTGATTTGACTTGAAGGGCGCAAAGCCTTCCTTCGTCAAACCGCTCTGCACAGCAAAAAAATATGCCACACAATCTGCGCACACCGGGCTTTAAGGACAGGCTCTTATTAAAGCGGCTGGAGGTGAGTCCGTGAAGAAAAAGATTGCCGTAAATCCCTTCGAGGAGTATGAAAAGCAGTGTACGGACGACGAGCTTTGCCGGCTGGAGGAATTCTTTGCGGAATTTGACATGCACTGCCGCCTTAGAAGCGAGGAGAAGAAAAAGCTCAGGGAGGACTTTGAAAGAGCGGTAATGTACTACGCGCGGGAGGGGCTTTCACTTGAAAAGGCTCTCAGGCGCCTGGACATAAAGCACCTCGGCGGCTTTTACGCGCGCCCGCCGGTGCTGTGGTTCGCGCTTGACGACGCGGCGAAGGTCTATCCGCTGTCGATGCAGCACGTGAGCATGGCCGTGTTCCGGCTGGCGGTTTACCTGAAGAAAGAGGTGGTCCCGCCGCTGCTGCAGATGGCGCTCAATTTTACCATAAAGCGTTTCCCGACCTTCGCGACAACGCTGAAAAAGGGCTTTTTCTGGCACTATCTTGACACGACGAAGCGCCGCTTCTGCACACAGGAGGAGAACGACATTCCCTGTCAGCCGATTAAGGTGTCTGGAAGCGGCTCGCAGACCTTCCGAGTGCTGTACCACAAAAACCGTATAAGCGTGGAGTTTTTCCATGTCCTGACCGACGGAACGGGCGGCATGACCTTCCTCAAGACGCTCACGGCGGAATATCTGCGCCTGACGGGAGTTGATACCCCGCCGGACGAGACGCTCTGGGACATCGACGCCACGCCGGCCGCGGGGGAGTTTGAAAACGCCTTTGCCATGGTGCCAAAGGGCGGAAGCGCCTCCGGCTTCGTGGACAAGGCCGCGGTGCAGCTCAGCGGAAGGCTTTCGGAAAACCGTCCCTGCCGTATTGTGCATTTGAAGCTGGACGCCGCGGGTCTGAAGGCCGCGGCGTCGCGCCGCGGCGCGACGGTTACGGCCTATCTGCTGTCGCTTATGTTCATCGCGGGAAAGGCGGCGACGGATGAGCTGCGCGGCGAGGCAAGCATACAGGTGCCGGTGAACATGCGCAAGTTTTATCCCTCGCAGACGGTGCGCAATTTTGCTATGTACTGCGGAATCCGTCTGCCTTTGGAGCAGCTTGACAGCGCGGAGGCTATTGTGGGTGAGATTGATGCTCAGCTCAAGAGAAAGGCCTCAAAGCAGGCCATGAGCGAGATGCTGACAGCCACGGAGAATATGGTGAACATGCTCAAATATGTCCCGCTCGCCGTCAAGCAGCCGGTGGCAAAGCTGGTCTACGGTTTTTTGGGAGACAAGATATTCACCAATACGCTGTCGAATTTGGGCGTGGTGACGATGCCGGAGGCGTTCGCGGAGCATATTCAGAGCATGGACTTTGTACTTGGCACGGCGATAACCAACCGCGTGGAGTGCGCGCTTGTGACCTTCGGCGGCACGGCGACATTTTCGATAACAAAAATGACGGCGGACCCGTCCTTTGAGGAGAAAATGTACGATTTGCTTTGCGCCGACGGAGTGAGAGTCAGGGCGGAGGGGAGCATGCTTTATGAAAATTGAAGTGACCTATCCCGCGGTTCCAAAGCGGCGGCTGCGGCGCAGAAGGCTGAAAAGCGCGGCGGGCTGGCTGCTGCTTTTCGCGGCTTACATCTGTCCGATTGTGAACATGGTTACAGGAGGAAAGGCATGGAGTGTGATTGTGCTTATCTCGCTGTACATGGTATGGATGCTGCTGCTGTCCACGGATCTGGTGGAATATAACCGCATAAGCCAGTTTACAAGGCTGATTTTCTGTGCCTGCGCCCTGCTTGCGGCGATAGATGTTTTTATCAGCTCCGGCTGGGCGATTGAGGTTGTGCCGATTGTCTGCTTTTCGGGGCTGACGGTTGCGGGAATACTGTTTTTTACGGATTTTGAGAAGCAAAAGCAAAATATGTTGCCTATGTTGCTGCTCATTTTCATGGCAATGGGGGCTTCGGTTGTAGGGCTTTGCCTGTGGCATGAGGAAAGCCGCTGGGCGCTGGCCGTGATGGGGGCTTTTGCCTTGGCGCTGCTTGTTGCCTGCGCGGTGACGCTCGGGAGCGAGTTCAAGCGGGAGTTGCGGCGCAGATTTCACACGAAATAGTGGAGGAGACGGAAGAATGAGAGCGGTTGTGACGCGCGTAAGCCGTGCGAGTGTGAGTATAGGCGGAGAGACGGTCGGAAAAATAGACAGAGGCTTTCTGGTACTTTTAGGCGTTGGACCAAAGGACACGGAGGAGCAGGCCGCGCGGCTCGCGGACAAGGTCTGCGGTCTGCGCGTATTTGAGGATGAAAACGGCAAAATGAATCTGAACCTTGCTTCCGTGGGGGGAGAGCTGTTGATTATATCGCAGTTTACGCTGTATGCCGACCTTAAGAGCAGGCGCCCAGGTTTTTCCGGAGCCGCGGGACCGGAGCTTGCCCAGCCGCTGTACGAGAGATTTATAGCAGAGTGCGTGAGCCGGGGCTTTCATACGGAGCATGGGAGCTTTGGAGCCGACATGCAGGTGGAGTCCGTCAATGACGGACCTGTGACACTTGTATTTGATACGGATTTGGTGTGAAACGCCTGAGGAATAAAGGCGTCGTGGGCAATGAATAATAAGCTTTAATAAACACGGTAAGCGACATAGCCCAGACGTACTTATGTTATGAGTTGAAATGTGCTGTTTTTGGGGCTGCGGCCGAAATTTTACACTCTATCCACGGATTACTATCGAAAAAAGACTACACAAATGCTCCAATTAGTGATAGAATCGACGTGTTACGACAAAAAGCATTTGGAGGAATTTATGAAACACCTGAAGATGATACTCACTGTGCTCCTGACGCTGGCGCTGCTTGCGCCGGCATCAATGGGCACTCTGGCCGTGGGGGACGGCACAGACGAATACCTTTATCTGCGCAGCGGATATCTCTCCGAGGGGCAGGTCAACATTGTGCGAAGGGCAAGACAGCTTGTTGAAATACAGTGGACACCTGTATATGACCTGCATCAGTGGGGCTATGACGGCACCTTTAAGGCGGGGACAACCTACACAGGCGCTCCGTACGGACAGCCGGTACATGGAGCCTACATAGGCTATGGTGCAACTCCGTCCGAATTTCTTGACGCATGCGAGGACAGCGGAAGCAGGATGTATTCCGAGTACAGCTACTACAGTAAAATTGCTCCGTATTATTCTACGGACTGTTCCGGATTTGTGTCCTATTGCTGGGCGCTTGAAGAGCGCGAAACAACGCGGGAGATACCGGATGTGTCCGAGCTCGTGGAGGAGCAGTCGATAAACGGCCTTGAGGTCGGAGATTGTCTGAACAACAGCTCTACGCACGCCGTTCTGGTGACCGGTGTTGTAAGAGATGCCTCCGGTGAGGTGGTGCTGATAGAGACGATGGAGCAGACGCCTCCCAAGGCCAAAAGAACGGTTTACGGCGCGGGAAATAAGCTGAGTCTGGACTATTTTAATTCCTACTACCTTGCAAGCGGCGGTTACCGTATCTACAGGTATCCTGACAGAGACAGCGTGACTTACGCGCATGACTGCGCTGTGCCGGTGGACGGGGACTACTGCGACCGCTGCCGTGACCGCGCTCCCAGCGCTGTGACAACCTACGGCTCGGGGTACAAGTCCGTGGAGCTCAAGAGCGGCTCAAACGCGGTTATTTATTACACAACGGACGGAAGTATGCCAACCTTGAACAGCGAGGTATATACCTCACCACTGTATTTTGAAAAGCCGACAATGCTCAGGGCAATGGCCTGGACTGGCGATTTTGAAGGTGCGCGCATATTGAGCTATTATGTTGGGTTAGAGGCCTGCGCGCTTCCGGGATACAGTGTGTCGGGAATGAGCGAGGGCACGGCTGTGTCCTACGGCAGCAAAGTTACGCTTACCTGCGCCACCTCCGGAGCGCAGATATACTACACCACTGACGGAAGTGACCCCCTGGGTGCGGGTATGCGGTACACGGGGCCGATAACCATAGAGTCTGACACCGAGATACGCGCCGCCGCAAAGGCGGACGGCTACAGGGACAGTGGGACAGCTGTTTTCAGCTTTACTGTGAAGAACTTCTCCAGCTTCAATGACGTAGCACCCGACGCCTGGTATGCTGCGGCGGTGAATTATGCCTACAGCATGGGCATTTTCAACGGCACGAGCGAGGGCGTGTTCTCGCCAGACGGGGAGATGACGCGCGGCATGTTTATCACAGTTCTCGGCCGTATGGCCGGCGTGACATCGGAGACCTCCTGCGAGCTTGGTCTTGTGTCAGGTGACGCGGTTAATCTGCGCAGCGCGCCCGACGTGAACAGCTCTGCACTCGCCACTCTGGGAAGAGGCTACTTGGTGCGTGTGCTCGGCAGTGAAAACGGCTGGTATCAGGTTGCGTGGGACGAGCTTACGGGATATATTTCGGCTGAGCATTTAAGCGCCTACGCTGGGGCCTTCTGGGATGTGGACACAGCTTCGTACTACAGTCCATATGTCCAGTGGGCATATCTCATGGGCATAAGCCGTGGTACCGGTTCGGGTACGTTCAGTCCGGACGCGCGCATAAGCCGTCAGGACTTGGCTGCGATGCTTTACAATTACGCGAAGGTTATGGGGATAAGCCTTAATGAAATCAACTCCGGAGTATGGTTTGCCGACGATGCGAGCATTTCATCCGCGCAGAAGGAGGCTGTTTACGCTCTTGGCCGGGCGGGTATCATAAACGGTATGGGCGACGGCAGCTTTAACCCCAGCGGCAGCGCGACACGTGCCCAAGTTGCACAGATAATGATGAATTTTATCAAGTGAAGTAACAGCTTTTGACCGGGCGGTGAAGAATGGAAAAGGAAATTTTCAAAATCTGGCGTGAGGATGAGACTGTGACGCTCACGGTGTGTTTACAGGACGACAGCGCCGATAACAAGCCGGCAGTTATAGTTTTACCGGGCGGCGGATATGTTGCTCCCGCACCGAGAGAGGCCGAGCCTGTGGCCGAGCGCTTTGCGGATATGGGATATCTCGGCTGTGTGCTGAGGTATTCAACCCTGCACACAAGTTTTGATGAGCAGGATTCTCCGTCAAACCCTCACACGCTGTTTCCGGAGCCGATGTGGGAGTTGGCGGCAGCGATTGCTTTCCTTCGTGAAAGGGCTGAGGATTTCGGAATTGACCGCGACAGGATAGCGATTATGGGCTTCTCTGCGGGAGGGCATCTTGCAGCGAGCTACTGCAACTTTTGGGACAGTGAGCGGGAAATGGGCGGATATGGCAGAGACAGGGAGGCCATACGTCCGAACGCCTGTGTGCTGTGCTACGCGGCGACGCATCTGAGCGAGGCGAGGCACGGGACAATGGCCGAGGCCATATTCGGCAAAAAGCATAGATACATGCAGGAGGAGCTTGACTGCTACAACGCGCGTTATCATGTATCAAGAAGCACACCGCCGACCTTTATATGGCACACGGCGGACGACGCGGTTGTATCAGTGCAGCAGTCCTACGAAATGGCACAGGCGCTGTCAGCGCAGGGGGTGCCGCATGAGGTGCATGTATTTTCCAGCGGTCCGCACGCCGCGGCGTTGTCGAGAGATTTGCCGGCGCGCTCGTGGCCGGAACTGGCGGACGCTTTTTTGCGGCGGTATATGTGAGCTGCATATGTGAAGGGATAAAAGCAGAAGGGAGGACTTCTTCAAAGAAGCCCTCCCTTCTGCTTATTTTGACGCTTTTAAATGACCTTACTTTTTGCTATTTGTTCTCGACGGGGGAGTTATCCATTTTTGCTGCGCTCATCTCGACATAGTGGTAGGCAAGCATCATTTGCATACGAGTTATATAGTCGTCAAAATCCATATTCAGCATGTCATTGATGTGCTGAATATGATACATAACAGTATTCCGGTGCATATGCAGCTTCTTTCCAGTTTCGGTGGCACGGCGTTCGTAATAAAGATACCAGAACAAAATATCAGCAAGATTGCTTTCGTGCTCGCAGTCATACTCTATCAATTCATTTAACTTGTTCAGGTAAGGATTGCTGCGGAAAAAATCAAAACGTCCGTTAGAGCATGTATGCAGCATATGGTATATCTGTATGGAGTCGTAATAGTATATGCTGGGTGAGAGCTTGTCAGGGCGCGGCGTGTAGCAATAGCTGCGACGTCCGTATTGCAGAGCAATGGCTGCCTGAGTACAGGCGTGGCTCAAGCCGCTGAGTCGGGTGAAGGGGGCGCTGACGCCTATCATGCCGCCGTGCTCCTCAACAACAGGGAGAATCCTGCCTATATTTTTCTTCGACAACTCATCAATGTTGTTAGACGAATAGATATTCAGAATACTGCCCTCAAAGTCCTTGCATATGATTTTGGAACATGGCAACAGGGCGGAAATTTCCTGAACAAATTGTCCCGGGAGAACCTTGTTCTCGTCCACAAATATGATGCGGTATGCGTCAAAATTACCGACAATGGGAAAACCCATCTGCTTGGCGCATTTAGCTATCTGGTTTATGTCGCTCAGGCCGTTGTATATCATATCGCGCATAAAGTGACCGTATTCATGCCCAGAGCTCTGGATGCTTTTCTGTTCCCTGAGAAAGCAGGCATTGATATAGTGCATAAGCAGGTCAAACAGCTCCGTGCTTTCCTTGGAGGACGGTGAATCAGAAAAGACCTCGATTCCTTTGATAAGAGGAGTTTCGTCATACCAGCACCATTTACTCAGGCTTTCCAGCAGGGCGATTTCTCCAGGATTTCCCTTGGTGATGCCCTTAGCATTGAAATAGTTCTCAACATGATTGTATTTATAAAACTTCTGCATATTTGCCGGGTCATGATAGCCTTTTTCATAGAGCGATATGTTAAAGGGGTCAGAGCTTTTATAGGTCTTGCTGTATGCGAGTAGCCTGTATGCGCTGTCGAGAACAAAAAGGGCATTTTTTAAGTACCGCTCGCTTACGTCCAGAAGGTCCTGATAGCCGCCTCCTGAAAGCAGGACGTCCTTCATTTCCTTTTCCCAGCGGTCAAGCTCCAAAAACCGGTTCTGTATCTTATTGAGCAGCCACGAGACACTGCGGTTTTCCTCGACAAGAATAAGATTATTCATAGCCTCGGCGTCCTCGCGCTCATCATCGCTGAGATATCGGTCGCATATACACACGAAATGGCAGCTCTGATGGTCGCGGTTGCGTGCCATAGCCTCGGACAGGCGGCAGACATAGAGCATGTCCTCTTCCATTTCATTGCTGTTATCCGGAAGGAGGGCCGCCCATCGGTAAGTCTTTTTTTCGTTGGTATTTATATACGGCTTCCCACGATAGGGCAGCAGCAGGCTAAGAACAATATTGCTGGTATATTCCATAGCTATCCCTTTCCCATTGTGACGGTATATAAAATGCACAGTTAATCACTGATATTACCACATAAATTTTATCATTTCTCAGTTTTGCTTGCAATATCGGGGGGTCAAAACCGTCAATAGGCAAAATTTTGACATTATTATTAAGCAAAACGACAGTATGATGAAATAACTTAACCGGTTCGCGTCATAGCAGGAGTACTCCCTTAACTCAAAAGTATTTCGGGTTTGTAGATGCACAATTTTTTTCCCAATATTTTTAATTTCACAACGATGACCTGAAAATATCTGAAGTGTTATTATTTTACTGCGGCGCGTATACCAAGTAAGCGCCGCAGTAAAAAAGAAAAGGGGAGAGAAAAATGTTTGTAGCAATTATCACCATCATCTATCTTGTGCTTCTGTTTGGTATCAGTGCATACGCGCAGAAAAAGCAAAATGAGACGGTTGCCAAAGGAGGAAAGGGCAACTTCCTCATGGCGGGAAAAAATCTTCCTATGATTCTTGTCGCCGTACTTACCGCTGGCGGCAGCATAGGAGGCTCAAACACCACGGGACTTGCCCAGCTTGTTCAGACTGCGGGCATTTCCTCGATATGGTACGGCTTTGCATCTGCTCTCGGGCTTATATTCCTCGGCATTGTCGGTGCAAAACGTATGCGCCGTCTTGGCTATTCGACGAACGCCGAGATGGTGGCCGACTACTGCGGAGGTCCCAGCCGTTATCTTATGGTGGTGGGACAGCTGATTATCATACTCGGCGTTGCATGCCTCCAGTATGTTACCGGAGGAGCCATGCTCGCCTCCATGTTCCCAGGGGTAGTTTCCTATGAGGCGGGGCTTGTTATTTCCGCAGTGGCTTTCGGTCTTGTATGCCTTGTCGGCGGACTACTCGGCACCAGCCTGGCAAACCTAATCAATGTGGCGGTTATTTATGTAGGCTTTATTATTTGCGGAATAGTTGCTGTTGTTCAGTATGGCGGCTGGGATGCGCTTATGTCCGGTATGGAGGTCGTAGCTCAAACACAGTCCACAACGGCCGGCGGCAACTGGATGAGCCTTACGGGCGGGCTTGGAATCGGCGTATGCCTGAGTTATCTTGTGTCTGAGCCCGGCAACCGTATCACAACGCAGTCAAACACCATGGCTGTAGCTGCGGCTAAGACGGAGAAGGCCGCACGCAACGGTATTGTTCTGGGAGCGCTGCTTTGTCTGCCCATTGCCGTTATTTCCATTATCATTGGCCTTGTTGCAAAGGTCAATTTCCCCGACGTGC
>CATJWG010000213.1 GCA_949744165.1 uncultured Eubacteriales bacterium
AGCCTGAGCGGCCGCGGAGCGGAGGAGCTTGAGAGAATACTGCTCACCGCCTCCGGAGGTCCCTTCCGCGGACTGACCCGGGAACAGACGTATCACAAAACGCCCGCCGAGGCCGTGGCGCACCCAAACTGGAGCATGGGTGCGAAGATAAGTGTGGACAGCGCCACGATGATGAACAAGGGACTTGAGCTTATCGAGGCGATGCACCTGTTCGGCGTGACGCCGGAGCGGATACGGGTGCTCATTCACCCACAGAGCGTGGTCCATTCCGCCGTCGAGCTTGTGGATGGTACGGTGATAGCGCAGCTCGGCGTGCCGGACATGGGCCTGCCAATACAGTACGCGCTGACGTATCCGGAAAGAAAGGGCTCGGCGGCGCAGAGGCTGGATTTGTTTAAGACGGGCGCGCTGGAATTTGTTGAGCCGGATTTGAAGGAGACGCCATGCCTTGCGCTGGCGATGGACTGTGCGAGGCTTGGCGGCAGCGCCCCCTGCGTGCTCTCGGCCGCGAACGAGCAGGCCGTGGCGCTTTTTCTGAGTGAAAAAATAAGCTTTGGGCAAATTTATGAATGTACTGCCGAGGCGCTGGAAAACATAAGTATAATAATGCGGCCGGACTTGAAGCAGCTTCTGGACTGCGATGAGGCGGCAAGAGCATTTGTCAGGAGGAAGTTCGATTAAAGCATGTATATTATTTTGGCAATAATCGCCTTTGGCGTACTGATAATAGTCCATGAGCTTGGCCACTTCGTCGCGGCGCGAGCCTGCGGTGTGCGGGTTATTGAGTTTTCGCTGGGCATGGGTCCGCTGCTGCTGAAAAAGCAGGGACGCGAGACGCTGTATTCCCTGCGGGCGCTGCCGCTGGGCGGCTTCTGCGCCATGGAAGGCGAGGACGGCGACAGCGACGACCCGAGATCCTTTGCAGCGCAGCCTCCCTGGAAACGGGTTATCATCCTCGTCGCGGGAGCGGCGATGAATTTTGTGGTGGGTTTTCTGCTGGTGCTTGTGGTGTTTTCCCAGGCGGAGGGTTACTCCGCGCCGACGATTGACTCATTCATGGACGGCTGCCCCTATCAGGGCGAGAACATGCTCATGGAAGGCGACACGTTTTATAAGATAGACGGACACCGCACCTATTTCTTCTCGGACATCTCCGAGTATCTGGCCCGCTCGGGATCGGATTATCACGACATAGTGGTAGTGCGCGGCGGGGAAAAGGTGGAGCTGAGCAATTTCCGCATGACGCCGGTAGAGTATCCGACGGCAAACGGCGGCACGGAGCTGAAATACGGCGTTTATGGCCGCTTTGAGGAGAAAACGCTTGCCTCAAGCCTGAAATATTCCTGGTACTGCTCGCTGGATTTTGTGCGCCTTGTCTGGCGTAGCCTTGGCGACCTGGTGACAGGCTCGGTCGGTGTGCGCGAGCTGTCCGGAGTGGTGGGAATAGTGGACATGGTAAACGAGGTGGCCACGCAGGAGGCGGCAAAGACATCGGTGTTCGACGCGCTGCTGGACGTGGCGTATCTCTTTGCGCTGATTGCCGTGAACCTGGCGGTTATGAACCTGCTGCCGATACCGGCGCTGGACGGAGGCCGCGTGTTCGCGCTGATAATCACGGCGCTAATCGAAAGAGTGTCTCACCGCAAGGTGAACCCGAAATACGAGGGCTATATTCACTCCGCGGGATTTATCCTTCTGATGGGTCTGATGGTGCTGGTGATGATAAACGACGTAGTAAAGCTATTCGTGAACAGGTAGAGAACATGGACAGGAGCAAAACGAGACAGATAAACGCCGGGGGGGTGCGCATCGGCGGCGGTGCGGAGGTTACGGTGCAGTCTATGTGCTGCACCGACACGCGAGACGCGCAGGCCACGCTCGCGCAGATTGAGGCGCTGCGTTCCGCCGGCTGCGACATGGTGCGCGTCGCGGTGCCGGACGAGGCTGCGGCGCGCGCACTTTCGGAGGTTTGCCGCCGTTCGCCCCTGCCGGTTGTGGCGGACATACACTTTGACTACCGCCTTGCTATGCTCTCGGCCGAGGCGGGCGTGAGCAAAATACGCATAAACCCGGGTAACATCGGCGGGGAGGAGAAAGTCCGCTCGGTAGCTTCGGCCTGCCGGGAGCGGAAAATACCCATTCGCATCGGCGTAAACGCCGGAAGTCTGGAAAAACGCCTGTTGGGCCGATACGGCCAACCCACGCCGGAGGCGATGGTCGAAAGCGCCGCGGGCCAGGCTGAGATACTGGAAAAATGCGGCTTTTCGGACATTTGCCTGTCGCTGAAGGCGTCGGGCGTGCCGCTGACCGTGGCGGCATACCGCCTGGCCGCGGAGACCTTCCCCTACCCGCTGCACTTAGGCGTGACGGAGGCGGGGACAAGCTATAACGGCACGATAAGCTCCGCTGTAGGGATAGGGGCGCTGCTGCTGGAAGGTATAGGCGACACGATACGCGTGTCCCTGACCGCCGACCCCGTAGAGGAGGTGCGCGCAGGAATTGCGATACTCAGGGCTGCGGGATTGCGGCGCGGAGGCGTGCGCTTTATCTCCTGCCCGACCTGTGGGCGGACTCAGGTTGATTTGATTTCCCTTGCGGAGGAGACGGAAAGGCGTCTGGCCGGCTGTAAGCGGGACATAACCGTCGCGGTTATGGGCTGCATTGTAAACGGCCCCGGCGAGGCACGTCAGGCTGACTACGGTATTGCCGGCGGCCGCGGCGAGGGCGTCATTTTCCGAAAGGGCGAGATTGTCGCAAAGGCGCCGGAGGAACGGCTTGTTGACTTGCTGGTACATATGATTGAAAAGGATACTGAGGATAGATGAAGCAATACGCATTTCTTGAGGTGTTTCCCTTCTGCGCTCCGGTGACGGAGCTGTGCGGCGGGCTGGACAAGGCCACGCTGTCCGCCGTGCAGGTGGACCGCGGCAGGCTGAGTATGCTGGCCGACGCTTTTTTTCCGCGTATGCCCGCGCCGGCGGAGCTGCGCACGCTTGAAGGGAGAATTGCGGGGCAGTACGGGCTGAAAAAGGTGGAGATATCCCCAGACTTCCCGCGTCCCAAGGCACCGGCGAAGCCTGCGGGCGCCTCCGGCGGGAACGGCAAATCCGGCGGCGGGGGCGGCGGAGACATTCTCATGGGCCGCGGCGTGAAAAGCGCACCGGTGGACATAGGCACGCTCACTCTCGAGAGCGGCAACGTCACCATCCGCGGCCGTGTGTTCGGCACGGACAGCCGTGAGATTACGAAAACCCGCGCCGTGGTGCTCTCCTTCTGCCTGACTGACGGCACCGGCTCGATTCACGTGTCGAAATACATCCGCGAAAACGACGAGGCGAGAAGCGCCGTGCAGCGGATAAGCGACGGAATGTACGTGAGCATTTACGGCAGTGTGGGCTACAACCGCTATGACGAGGATATCGCCATGGAGCCGCGGGCGATACAGCTTGCCGAGGCCCCGCCGGTGCGTCAGGACACGGCGGAGGAAAAGCGCGTGGAGCTGCACCTGCACACGCGCTACTCCAACCTTGACGCGCTGACGGACCCCGCCGCGGCGGTAAAGCGCGCGGCCAAATGGGGTCATCCGGCCGTGGCGATAACAGACCACGGTGTGGCCCAGGCATTTCCTGAGGCGTGGCATGCGGCGGAGAAGGCGGGCATAAAGGTAATTTACGGACTTGAGGGCTACTACATAAACGACGTGGACGAAAAGCTGGCGATAACGGGCGAGAGCGACCTGCCGCTGGACGCAGAGTTCGTCGCTTTCGACATCGAGACCACGGGTCTTTCCGCCCACAATGACCGCATTACGGAGATTGGCGCGGTGCTGTTCCGCGGCGGAGAGATTGGCGAGCAGTTTAACACGTTCGCAAACCCCGGAATGCCCATTCCTTCGGAAATAGTCAAGCTCACCGGCATCACCGACGCGGACGTGAAGGACGCCCCCAGCGAGGCAGAGGCGGTCAGGGCATTTCTGGACTTCGCGGGCGGGCGGCCCATAATTGCGCACAACGCGGATTTTGACGTCGGATTTATCTCCGAGGCCGCGCGGCGAAACGGCATCGATTTTGAGCCCGTGTATCTCGACACGCTGGTGCTGGCGCAGACACTGCTGCCTCACCTCAAGCGCCACAAGCTGGACATGGTGTCCAACTATTTAGGTCTGCCGGAATTTAACCACCACCGCGCCAGCGACGACGCTATGGTTGTCGCGCGCATGATGGACAAGTTCATCCCCATGCTGCGCGAGCGCGGCGCGCAGCGCCTTGGCGACATTGAGCGCGTAATGCAGCTTGCCCGGCGCGAGGGCGTGCGCAGTCAGAAGGCCAAGCACATAGTTCTGCTGGTGAAAAACAAGACGGGTCTGAAAAACCTGTACAAGCTCATATCGAAGTCTTATCTTGAACACTTCAAGCGCAATCCGATAGTGCCGAAGAGCCTTATCATGGAGCACCGCGAGGGGCTTATTATCGGCTCGGCCTGCGCATCGGGAGAGCTTTTCGAGGCCATGCTCCGCCGCGGGAGCGACGCGCAGCTAAAGCGCCTGGCTTCCTTCTACGACTACCTTGAGATTCAGCCCATATGCAACAACCGCTTCATGCTCGACAACGGTACGGCGCGTGACGAGGAGGACCTCAGGGACTACAACCGGCGCATAGCGCGCCTGGCGCGCGAGACCGGCAAGCCCCTGGTGGCCACGGGCGACGTGCACTTCATGGACCCCGAGGACGAGGTCTACCGGCGCATACTGCTGGCCGGCCGCAAGTTTGCCGACGCGGACAAGCCCCTGCCGATATATTTCAAGACCACGGACGAGATGCTGGAGGAGTTTTCCTATCTCGGCGAGCAGGAGTGCTACGACGCAGTTATAGCCAACCCGAAGAAGATAGCCGATATGTGCGAGGACATTCAGCTTCTGCCCAAGGGTCAGCTTTTCGCCCCGAAGATAGAAAACTCAGCCGGGGAGCTGCGCTCCCTGGTGGAAAACCGAATGACGGAGCTGTACGGCGAAAACCCGCCGGCGGTAGTGACCGAGCGCGTGAGCACAGAGCTGAACACCATACTCGACCACCAGTACGACGTCATCTACATGTCCGCGCAGAAGCTTGTGCAAAATTCGCTGGAAAACGGCTACCTGGTCGGTTCGCGCGGCAGCGTAGGCTCGTCGATAGTGGCCTACCTGTCGGGCATTACGGAGGTTAACTCCCTGCCCGCGCACTACCGCTGCCCGAAGTGCAAGTATACGGATTTTGACTCGGGAAAGGAGTACGGCTGCGGCGCGGATATGCCGGACAAGCTCTGTCCCGAGTGCGGAACGCCGCTGCGCAAGGATGGTTTTGATATCCCCTTTGAGACCTTCCTCGGCTTCCCTGGCAACGAAAAGACGCCGGATATCGACCTGAACTTCTCAGGCGAGTACCAGGCCAAGGCCCACAAGTACACAGAGACGCTTTTTGGCTCGGACCACGTTTTCCGCGCCGGCACCATAGGCACGCTTGCAGAAAAAACTGCCTACGGATACGTCAAGAAATACCTTGAGGAACGGGAGATGAAGGTTACCAAGGCGGAGGAGACGCGCCTTGCCCTGGGCTGCGTGGGCGTAAAGCGTACCACGGGCCAGCACCCCGGCGGCCTGGTGGTTATTCCGCAGGATATGGATGTGACCGACTTCTGCCCCGTTCAACATCCCGCCGACGACCCCGACAGCGACATTATCACCACCCATTTCGAGTACCACTGCATGGAGGACAACCTCTTAAAGCTCGACGAGCTCGGCCACGATGACCCGACGATGATAAGGATGCTCGAAGATATGACTGGCGTGGACGCCAAGGAGATACCGCTTGACGACCCCGACACCAAGGCGATTTTCCGCTCGCCAAAGCCTCTGGGCCTGCCGGACGACGACCCCGTTATCGGCAAGACCGGCTCTATCGGCATTCCCGAGTTCGGCACGGGCTTCACACGCCAGATGCTCGTGGATACCCAGCCTGAAGGCTTTGACATCCTTGTGCGCCTGTCCGGCTTCTCCCACGGTACGGACGTGTGGCTGGGCAACGCCAAGGACCTTATCACCAGCGGCACTGCATCGGTCAAGGAGACCGTCGGCTGCCGCGACGACATCATGCTTTATCTCATCAGTAAGGGCATGGAGCCGAAGATGGCTTTCAAGATTATGGAGGCCGTGCGAAAGGGTAAGGTAAAAAAGGGCGGCTTTCAGGAGGGCTGGGTGGAGAAGATGAACGAGCTGGGCGTGCCCCAGTGGTACATTGATTCTCTTGCGAAAATAGCCTACCTGTTCCCGAAGGCGCACGCCGTGGCCTATGTCATGATGGCCTTTCGCATAGCCTGGTTCAAGGTGCACAGGCCGCAGGCGTTTTACAGCGCGTACTTTTACCGACGCAGCCAGAAGGGCTCGTTTGACGCTGCGTGCATGACCCGCGGGCTGGAGCCCGTGAAAAAGAAAATGCATGAGATAAAACTCAATCCCAACCCCACGGCGAAGGACGAGGACCTCTTAACAACGCTTGAAGCAGTGTACGAGTTTTACATGCGCGGGCTGAGCTTTGCCGACGTTGACCTGTACGAGTCGGACGCGACGAAATTCCTGCCCGTGGGCGAGGCGCAGCTCCGACCGCCGTTTACGTCGATATCCGGTCTGGGCGAGGCCGCGGCCAACGACCTTGCCTCCTGCAAGGAGCGGGGCCTCACATTTGTGTCCATGGAGGATGTCAGCGCTGCGTGTCCAAAGGTCAGTCAGGCGCACATGGACCAGCTGAAGGAGCTGGGGGCGCTTGGCAATATGCCGGAGACAAGCCAAATGAGCTTGTTTTAAAATCACAGGAGGCCGCCTAAGCGGCCTCCTGTGATTTTAGGGGATTCGCTCCCCTCCGCGCTTTTTGCTGGAGCCCCCAGCTATGCTGGGGGCCTTAAAGTCGACGCACGCTCCTTGAAAAGAATTTTTCCAACGCACATGTCGCCGGAAAAACGATTTAATTCTGTTTCACCGCTTCGACGGCGAAACTCTTCGAGGCTGAGGGGGTGCGGGAGGCCGCTATCTTGTGGGGGCGGTCAGTTTTGTAATTCGCCGTTGAGGTAGGTGTAGAGGGCATTGCCAGAGGGGGCGCAGATTACGGTTATGATGTAGAACTCGGTTTCATCGGAGAAGCAGCCGGAAAGCTGCTCGTAGACAGTGGCGGCGCACTGACGGCTTGTCTCGGGGGTCTGATAGTCCCTCAAAGTGTCCGCGTCGGGAAACGAGTCCGCCGGCGTCATCACCACCATGTATCCGGCGTGTCCGTCGTAATCAATGGCGCGGCCGCTGTACCTGTATAAATTAAGCGCGGCACGGTCCCACTCGTCGACCATCTTATCCGCCCGTTCCGACGGCGAGGGCATACTCTCGTCTCCGCAGGAGCAGAAAATGCACAGCAGAAAGACCACGGCCGCGCCCGCAAGCATTATAATTTTCCTCATTTCCCAACTCCCTGTCTCCGGCGGAACCGGTCCTAAAATGTCGATAGCCTGTTTCTCCATATTATAAAACATTTTGTTTTGTACGTCAATATAACAAAATGTTTTGCCTATACTTTTATCAGAGTATAATCGG
>CATJWG010000214.1 GCA_949744165.1 uncultured Eubacteriales bacterium
AAATTATATAATGGTAATGTCCAGCGTGAGCATGTGGGTTTTCCGCGTTGGACTTACGCTTCTGCTCTGCCGTGTGCTGCACGTGGGACTTATCGGCATCTGGTGCGGCTACTTTGCCGACTGGGCTGCCCGCTCTGTGATTTTCACCTGCCGCTTCTACAGCGACAAATGGCACAGCAGAAAAATTATTGAGGATTTTTAAAAAACAGCGGGAACTGTTCCCGCTGTTTTTTCGTTGGCGTATACAAGATACTATGCAAAAATGTTAACAAGAACGCTTGTAATCGGTAGATAAAAGCAAACGGGAAATTCCTTGCGGATATTTCCAGTTTGCTTTTATCTATTTTGTTTACTTAACATGGCACATTCAAAATTGGCGCATAAATTATCATTGCAAAACGTTGGGGAATGCTGGCCCGCTTTTTTGCTCACACCACTTTTCCCCATTGTCGTTTGACCATACTACCATGTTTCGTCCAAGGTGCTTTGCGTCATAAAGCATACCATCAGCCAGCTTCAGACAGGCATCATAATTGTCTTCGCGACATGGAGAGACAGTTATGCCGCCGATACTTATGGTCACCCACTCACTTATACTTGGGTCATGCGGTATATGCAGTTCCTCCACTGCCTGACGTATTGTCTTCATAAGCTCAAACGTCGAACGAGCATCGCTGCCCACCAAAACGCCGACAAACTCCTCCCCTCCGTAACGTGCAAAGAAATCTGTCGAACGACGAAAATAATTTGCAACTGTCTTAGCTACACGGGATATCACCTCATCCCCCTCCGGATGTCCAAAGGCGTCGTTATAGGCCTTGAACTTATCTATGTCAAACATGCACACCGAAAACGGAAGCTCGAAGCGCATAGCCTCGCGCCAACGGGAGATGCTCTCCTCCTCATAGCGCCGGCGGTTCGCCACACCTGTAAGCTCATCAACCATCGCCTGCTTCCGGAACTGCATCTGATAGCGGTGGAGCTGAATGTGTGTGTTCACACGCGCCTTTATTATCACGGGACTGAACGGCTTGGTTACATAGTCCACCGCGCCAAGCAGCAGTCCACGCTCCTCATACTGCACATCCGAAAGACTTGTCAGCAGAATGACGGGTATGTATTTTGTAATCTCTGTCGCTTTCAGCTCGCGCAGTAGTGTAAACCCATCCATTTCCGGCATTATCACATCCAACAGAATAAGCGAATAAATTCCCTTTTTCGCCTCCTCAAGCCCCTCATGCGAGGTGTGTAAAGATGTAAGCTCATAGTCATCGCCAAGAATTGAACTGAGAAACTGTGTCTGCACAGGACTGTCGTCTATCACCAGTATTTTTTCCATTTACTGTCTCTCACTCTTTCTGTTATCCTGTCTATGCTCCTGAATCCTGATCATGCCGTCTTCCGCCGATGTCCTGCGCCACGTAAACCGCGGTCTTCGGCATGTCGTCCGTTCCAGAGCGTGCAAGCACAACCGTCGCCCGCACCCAATTCCACGAACCCATACCCACATCCGGCTCATCCGACAGCTTACGGTATTCCACGGCCAGGTATGGCTGCCACCAGCGCAACTGACGCACCATGTTCTCTACATTCATCACCCGTAGATACTCTTCCCTGTCGTCGGGATGGATAAAGTGATTGGCATAAATCTCAAGCGCAGCGGAACAGTTGACCTCGTCGCCGAGTACGTCTTCTACCCGTCTCTGCTGGGTTACGGTACGGAAGGAATCCCGATCCAAATCCACGTAATACGTAGCAAAAAACAGGCTACTCAGGCTCCCTATTATGTACGCGCGCTCCTCAAGCGCCCTGTTGCTGAACTCCTCCTTGCTCTTCTCGCGTGTAACGTCCTGGCCGAGAATGTTCGCCACAACTCCGTCTTCACTCCGTGTGTATATTACGCGCAGCTCTATCCAGCGCACAGGCTCCCCACGCTGGCGGTAAATATACACCTCCTCGGAATAGTCCTGCGTTTGCTCCGCTTTCTCACGCAGGTGCTCAAGCGACAGCGCATTACGGAAGCTTTTTACATCATCGGGGTGTACATATCCGTTCAGCGCCCTTTCAATGTACGACGAATAATCGCCCACCGCAACCGAGTCCTGCTGGGCACCGGTGCCCAGGCTGATGCGCTCGCACATGCCGGTATCAAGGTGAACAGTATTCATCATCTTAAAACGTGCACGGAGCACCGAGGCCATCTGCGACTCGCGCCGTTTCTGCTCCGAGCTGCACTCATTGCCGGCGTTTTGCATATCATTGTTCGGTATAGCTGTAATCACAAACGCGGGCGTTGCACCCTCCCAAAGAGTTTTTACAGCCGTAATCTCCATCATTTTTGCAACGCTTTCGCTGTATACAGAAACGCTGGCCCTTCCTTCTTCTGCTGCCTTTGTCAGCGGGCAGTCGCTGCATGAATCCCCCCACAGCTCACCGCAGGGCGCTCCCAGACGTATCTGCGGTGCAAACTGTCGTATACGCTGGTTAAAATAGAGAATCGCACGATCCTCCTGCCGCACAACGTAAATTCCCGTTTCCGGTAGGGCGTTGAGTATTCGTTCATAATCCCTGCTCTCCAATTTATTCCTCCCAGCGGTCTTGATATATTTGCAAACATCAAAAATAATTTGTAATACTATAACATATTTACGAGCGCAAATCAATCCAGATATTGGCCTTTTGGAACATTTTTCTCTACGCCTCCGGCTCAGTATTGCTACACTCAGAAACGCAGGACAATCCAAACACAAACGGAGAGAAAGCAATAAGCCCTCTCTCCGCTTTATTGTGGTTATTTGTTTGTCAGACGTCTCAGACCTCAAATGTCATCGCCTGTGCAAGCTGTGTGAAAATAACTCCGAGAGCATGTGCTCCAGCGTCTGGATGTCCAAGGCTTCTCTTGCCTACAGTCCCCGCACGTCCCATTCTTGCCATGATTTTTTCGGTCTCGGCCGCTCCGCGTACAGCCGCCGCAGCCGCTGCGGCAAAGGCTGCCTGATATGTTTCCGCTTTATTTGCACTTTCGGTCCAGCTGTCCGCGCAGGGCACCAGAGCATCAATCAGCGTTTTGTCACCCACAACAGCGCCGCGGCCAAAGGAATACTCTCCCGTTTTCTGAATACCGCGCACGGCCGCCTGCATAAGTTCAGCAAACTGACCTATTTCAAGCTCCATTGTCTCTCCCGCCGCTCTTGCCGCGGCACGGAAGGCCGAACCCCATATAGGACCAGATGCACCGCCGCAGTGCTCCATTATAATCATAGAACAAGCATCAAGAAATTGTCCAACACTTCCACAGCTGTCGCGCAGAAGCTCGCTCCACTCGGCCTCAAGCCGGCGGAACCCCTTTGCGATGCTCATGCCGAAGTCTCCATCGCCGGCAAAGGAGTCCAGCTCACAGAAGGGAACCTCATTTTCAACAACGATTTTGCTCATGGCACCGACCAAGTACACGATGTTTTTGAGTGTCAGCTTTTCCCCTCTGATAACGGAATCTTTTTTGTCCAATTCCATTTCAGCTTGTCCACAGCAGGGCGTTTCCGACTTTTCCGTAGCAAGGCTCACAGGCCGACTGGGTCCGTCGATATGCAGCGCAGGAGTATCGGCCTTGTCCGACAGGAGGGATTTCAGCTCGTCATCCAGCTTCAGGAATGATACAGATGCGCCAGCCATATCCAGGCTCGTCATATAATTTCCGACAAGTATGCGCTCAATACTAATTCCGCGGCGCAGTAGCTCGGAAACAACGGAATTATTGAGCAGATACAGCTCCTGAAGCGGGGTTGCCCCAAACCCGTTTATAAGAATTGCAATCTCCGCCCTTGGCTCGGACGACATCCCAAGGCTTTCAAGAAGAGCAGGAACCATGCGCGCAGCAAGTCCGTCTGCGTCAAGAATCTTCTGTTTTTCAATTCCGGGCTCTCCGTGAATTCCAACGCCGTATTCAATCTCGTCGTCCATCAATACAAAAGTCGGACTGCCCTTGGCTGGCACAGTACATGAGCTCAGCGCAAAACCGATGCTGCGTACATTCGCAATCGTTTTTTCAGCAAGCGCCTTGACCTGGGGCAGAGACATACCGCGCTCCGCGGCAGCTCCGGCGATTTTGTGTACAAGCATAGTGCCAGCCACGCCTCGACGGCCCACAGTGTAGAGACTGTCCTGTACGGCTATGTCGTCATCTACCTTTACAAAATCTACCTCTATTCCGTCCTCCTGGGCCATGTGCGCGGCGTTTTTAAAGTTCATCATATCGCCGCTGTAATTTTTTATGATAAGCAGCGTCCCACGCCTGCCAGCCGTTTGCCTGATTGCCTGATAACCCTGAATCTGTGAAGGAGAGGCAAACACGTCTCCACAAACGGCTGCGTCAAGCATCCCTCTGCCAACAAATCCTGCATGGGCGGGTTCATGTCCGCTCCCGCCGCCGCTTATGAGCGTGACCTTCTCTGGATTAAGGCTTCTTCTTTTTATTACCTTGTATTTGCGTATAAGCTCCAGCTCAGGGTGTGCAGCGGCAATTCCGGCACACATCTCTGCAACAACGTTTTCCGGACGATTGATAATTTTCTTCATTTGCCCCATTCCTCTTTGTACGCTCTGCCGATTTTATCCGCAACAAGTATGGCAGAAGCAACCATTGTCTCCGTTACCTCAAAGGGCATGGCATGTATTGATTCTTCTGAGATGCAGGCTTTGGCTGCGACCTCGGCAAGCTCCTCTGGGCTCACGGACGTTACTCCGATGTCCTCAAGGCATA
>CATJWG010000215.1 GCA_949744165.1 uncultured Eubacteriales bacterium
GGGTTTTGCCTGCGGTGTTCGTGGAATATGGATCCGTATGGACCTACATTTCTTATAAGGGATGCCGGAACTCTTGCTGTGAATTGCAGGCCTCCCGCGCCGGCGCTGACCGTGCGTGGACGTTGGAAGCAGAGCAGCAGCAAGGAGGCGACCCACCTGCACATGCTGCAGGTTATTATGGATCCCCACGGCATTGCGGGTTTCAAAAAGCAAAAGCGAAGAGATTCCGTCCGCTTCCAGCGGACGGAATCTCTTCGCTTTCTCCATATTTCCCCGCGCCGTGGCACGATGGGAAGGGCGCGCTGCGCTCTCCGCACTCGCTGCGCGAGAGGAATTTTTCCGTAGTGCATGTCCTCAGAAAAGTGGAGCTGGGGGACGTTAGGCAGTTCGCGGGCCTGCGGCTGCGAAGGCGCGGGTTATTGCGATACTGATAAAGAATAGAGTTCGTTTTTGGAAAATCCGGTTTCCTTGGCGGCTTTTTTTGCGGCCTCCTTGAGGCTCAGGCCGGTCTCACGGTATTTTTTTACAAGCTCTATAGCCTGCTCCCTCGTCACGGTCGGCCCCTGGGGCTCTGGGGCTCCACGCAGGACTATTACATATTCTCCGCGCGGGACGGTTTGCTCATATATTTTCAAAGCCCCGGACACGGTGGTCCGTATTATCTCCTCATGCAGCTTGGTCAGCTCGCGGCAGAGAGTCAAGTCTCTATCGCCGAAAGCCGCCAGAAAGTCGCCGAGCGTGCGCAACAGCTTGTGTGGGGCCTCATAGAATATCATGGTACGTCGCTCAGCGCGAAGCTGTTCAATGTGCTCCCTGCGGCTCTTCGCGGCTGTGGAGAGAAAGCCCTCGAAACAGAAACGCTGCGTAGGAAGTCCGGACAGCGCAAGCGCCGTGACAAGCGCGCTCGGCCCCGGCGCGCAGCTTACCGTCACGCCGTGCTCGGCGCAGCGGCACACGATGTCCTCACCGGGATCTGATATTGCCGGCATCCCCGCATCGGACACCAGAGCGCAGCTCTCTCCCGCCAAAAGTCGGGCAAGCAGCTTCTCCCCCATCTCGGCACGGTTGTGCTCAAAATAGCAGATAAGCGGTTTTTTTATCTCAAAATGATTGAGCAGTTTGAGCGTAACTCGCGTGTCCTCTGCGGCAATGAAATCAACCTCGCGTAACACCTGCTGCGCGCGTGGGCTAAGGTCGCCCAGATTGCCTATCGGCGTACCCACAAGATAAAGCGTTCCTGCCATGTTCTCAGCTCCTGTGATAAATTTCCCTCACTTCCGGCGAGTCGTTTCCCTCCCCGTCGGTGAGTATAAGCGGCGGCTCAACGGTAAGCGATGGCTTCCCGCCGCGCCGGCCCTCGATAAGTGCTAAATTTGGCGCCGCACCGGCCCTATGCTGCACCAGGCGCAGCCGCTTCGGCTCAAGGCCGCAGCGCGTCATTGTGCAGAAAATCTCCGACAGTCGCTCCGGACGGTGCACCAGCGCAAAGCTTCCGCCCCAGCGGCAGAGGTATTTTGCCGCCGTGCACAGGTCCTCAAGCGTGCAGAAACGCTCGTCCCGCGCCGCGGCACGTCCGGCATCCGGTGCGGTTAGTCCGCTGTTTCCTGAAAAATACGGTGGATTGGATATCACCAGGTCAAAGCTTCCCGCTGTGAAAAGCTCACGGTGCGCGCGCAGGTCCGCACAGAGAATTCCGCCGCTGTCATAGCCGTTTTCCTCCATATTCTCCCTGCACAGCGCAGCGGACTCTTTCTGAAGCTCCACCCCGCAAATACGCGCCGCCGGCCGCGCGGCGCTCAAAAGCACCGTGAGTACACCCGCACCGCAGCCGAGGTCAATTATATTTTCCCCCCGCACCCCCCGCGCAAACGCGGCCAGCAGCACCGAGTCTGTAGATACACGAAACCCGCCCTGCCTGAATCTCGGTCCCCCCTGCCACAGCTCGTCAAATCCCTCCATGTAAGTCCTCCTCCCTGCCGACGGCGCTTGCCACCGAGGCTAATCCTCCGCCGCCTTTGCGTCAGCGGCGCAAACAGCGCCTCGCAGATATTAGAATTTGTTACAGCTTTGCCGCTTACAAATTCTTTATGCAGAGCTGTTTCTCGGCCTAAGGCACGCGAAAAAATTGTAATCATTTTTCTGAGGACGCGAGCCTCGAAAAAATCCCTCTCGCGGAACGAGCGCCTTGGTCCCCTTCCTCCCCGCAAGGCCGGTACCAAGGCACAGAGTGCAGCGCCCTCCTATCTCAGTCTGTCAAATTAAAATCCGCGGAGGCCGCGCAAGCGGAATCCGTGGGTTTTAATTCGAATCCTCAAATTGATAAAGGGGCGGTTAAAACCGCCCCTTTATCAATTTGATGTACTCACTCCGCAGAGATGCAGCCCATGGGACATGCGTCCTCGCATGCGCCGCAGTCAACGCAGGCGCCGGAAATAGCATAGCGGCCCAGGTTATCATCCATGGCGATAGCACCGGCCGGACATGCCTCGCTGCAGGTTCCGCAAGCGACGCAGCTGTCACTGATTACATGCATGATGTTTCCTCCTTATTTTTCCCCGTGTGGGGCTCTTGACGATAATCATTTTATCATATAATTTTCGATTGTCAAATTCAAATTATGACCAAATCCGACTTTTATTGAAATCAGCCTGAAAAATCACGAAAAACTTCAAAAAAGAGAGTCTGAGCGAGCTGTTTTAAGCCAGCAGCGCCCCAATAGTCAGGAAAGGTCAAAATCAAAATTGATGTTTTGACCTTTCCTGACTATTATATAGGCAAAGGTCAAGGAAGGTCAAATGTTCTTTGTCCGATACGAGGTGATGAAATGGCAACAAGCGATTTGATAGCCAGCTTTATTCTTCAGGCAATTGAGGATTCAAACGGCTTTGCCGAGCTCCAGCGCTCGGCTCTTGCGGAGATGTTCTCCTGCGTGCCCAGTCAAATAAACTATGTTATATCCACACGCTTTTCCCCTGAAAGGGGATACGTTGTGGAAAGCCGCAGAGGCGGCGGCGGCTACATACGCATAAGCCGCGTGCGACAGAGCCCGCGCGAGCTTATCATGCACACGGTCAACTCCGTCGGCGGCAGCCTCAATTTCGCAACCGCCTCAGCTTTCGTTTCAAACATATACGAAACGGGTATCATAGATAAGCAGACGGCGCGGTTGATTCTCGCCGCTGTCGGAGACAAGGCCCTGCGCCCTATAGCTCCCGCGGGCCGGGACACGGTTCGGGCCTCGATTTTCAAGCAGTTAATGATTAATCTCATATCTGAATAATAAATGCTATGCTTTAGAAAGGAAGGTAATACCATGAAATGCAATAAATGCGGCAATAAGGAAGCTGTTTTTTTCTACAGCACTGACATAAACGGCGAAAAAAGCCAGGGCTGCCTGTGTGCTGACTGCGCGCAGGATGAAGGTCTGACCCGTTCGCATATTGGCCTCGGCTCCTTCGGAGGGATGCTCGGCGGAATGTTTTCCAATTTCTTTGCTCCCGAGCGCAGTCTGCTGAGCTCTTTCGGCAGCTTTGGCGCTCCAATCAGGAGTATAATGGCCCCGTCAACGGCCGTGCCCACGGTGAATGTAATATGCGGCGAGTCTGGGTGCACACCGTGCGGTGAGGCCGAGGCCCGTATACCCGCCGACGCCGGACAGGAAATACGCCGGCGCCGTGAGCTTGAGGCAATAAAGCAGCAGCTAGGCCAGGCGGTAAACACGGAGAATTACGAAAAGGCTGCGGAGCTTCGCGATAAGCTCAGGGCCATGGAGAAGGACGGATGAGCCGTCCGTAAGGAGATGAGCAAATGAGAAATTCAGACAGATTCACAGAACGCGCCGAGGCCGTTATCAAAAACGCACAGCTTGCTGCGCGCGAGCTTGGACACAGCTATGTAGGCAGCGAACACATTTTGCTTGGCATCGCCCGTGAGGGCGGTGGCCAGGGTGCAAGAATACTGCGCGAGAGCGGCCTGACCAACAGTCTGCTGACCGAGCTTATCGAAAAATACGTCGGCCGCGGTGACCGCGGCTCCCCCGCTCAGGGGCTTACCCCAAGGGCGAAGCGTGTAATTGAGCTGGCGATAGGCGACGCCGGTCGGCTCGGCCACAACTTTGTAGGCACCGAGCACCTGCTCATGGGCATACTGCGCGAGCCGGACAGCACCGCGGCGAGAATCATCACCAGCACGGGTCTGGACCTCAACCGCATGTACACCGACATACTGTCCACCTTCGGCGGCGCAGCGGTGAGAAACGCCCAGCGCCAGACGGCAGCAGCAGCGGCTTCGTCGCGCTCCGGAACCCGCCATGTCGACACAAAGACGCTTGACCAATTCTCCCGCGACCTGACAGAGCTGGCCGGCAAGGGTAAGCTTGACCCAGTTATCGGCCGCGACAAAGAAATACACCGCGTAATACAGATACTCTCCCGCCGCAGCAAGAATAACCCTGTGCTCATAGGCGAGCCCGGCGTAGGCAAAACCGCCATAGCCGAGGGATTGGCCCAGCGCGTGTCGCTCGGCGACGTGCCGGAGGACCTGCGCGGCAAGCGCGTTGTTTCCTTGGATTTGACCTCCATGCTCGCGGGAACCAAGTACCGCGGCGACTTTGAGGACCGCGTGAAGAATGTGCTCAAGGAGGTACAGCGCGCTGGCGACGTGGTTCTGTTCATAGACGAGCTACACACAATAATGGGTGCGGGAGCGGCCGAGGGCGCGATTGATGCGGCCAACATTCTCAAGCCCGCCCTCTCGCGCGGAGAGGTTCAGATAATCGGCGCGACCACGCTTGACGAATACCGCAAGCACATAGAAAAGGACGCAGCACTCGAGCGCCGCTTCCAGCCCGTTACTGTAGACGAGCCGACGGCCGAGGAAAGCGTGGAGATAATAAGGGGCCTGCGCGACCGTTATGAAGCGCACCACAAGCTGAAAATAAGCGATGAGGCCATCCAGGCCGCGGTGGAGCTGTCTGCGCGCTATATAAACGACCGGTATCTTCCTGACAAGGCGATTGACCTTGTAGATGAGGCCGCCAGCGCTGTGCGCATGGAAAAGCTCACCCCTCCGGAAGAGCTCAAGGCTATAGAGGCACGCATAGCCGCCCTTGCCAGTGAAAAGGACGCGGCGGTAAAAGCGCAGGACTATGAGCAGGCCGCCCAGCTTCGCGACCGCGAGCGCGAGCAGCGCGAGGAGCTTGAACGGCTTCGCGGCAAGTGGAGCCAGTCCCAGGATGGCCGGCGCGGCTGTGTCACGGCCGAGGACATTGCCGCGGTAGTGTCCGGATGGACGGGCGTGCCTGTGACCAGCCTGACACAGAGCGAGAGCGAACGCCTGCTGCATATGGAGGAAATCCTCCACAAGCGCGTCATCGGTCAGGACGAGGCGGTAAAGGCCGTGTCCCGCGCCATACGCCGCGGCAGAGTCGGTCTCAAGGACCCCAAGCGCCCGATAGGCAGCTTCCTGTTCCTCGGTCCCACAGGCGTGGGCAAGACAGAGCTATGTAAGGCACTGGCTGAGGCGGTTTTCGGAGACGAAAACGCCATGATACGCATAGACATGTCCGAGTACATGGAAAAGCACACCACCAGCAAGCTCATAGGCTCGCCTCCGGGTTACGTCGGCTACGATGAGGGCGGCCAGCTTACTGAGAAGGTGCGTCGCAAGCCCTATAGCGTCATCCTGTTTGACGAGATTGAAAAGGCGCACGAGGACGTTTTCAACATCATGCTGCAAATAATGGACGACGGCCGCCTGACCGACAGCCAGGGTCGGCACGTTGACTTCAAGAACACCATAATCGTTATGACCAGCAACGTTGGCGCGCGCAATATCACCGATGAGCAAAAGCGGCTCGGCTTCAGTCAGGACGAGGCACCCGATGAGGAGCAGCGCGAAGCGGAAACAAAAAAACTCATAATGTCCGACCTGAGAAAAACCTTCAAACCGGAATTTCTCAACCGCATTGACGAGACTATAGTTTTCCACCGCCTGACACGCGAGAACATCACCGACATTGCCCGAGGGCTGCTCGAGCGCGTGCGCGTGCGCATGACCACCATGGGCGTGGAGCTCCTGGTCAGTGACTCGGCCATGGAAAAGCTGGCCGAGCGCGGCTACGACCCCGCCTACGGCGCGCGTCCGCTCCGACGCACCATACAGAGTCTTATTGAGGACCGCGTGGCAGAAAAGCTGCTTGAGGGAGAACTTAAGTCCGGCGGCAGGGCCGAGGTGGATGTCGCCGATGGTGAAATTCGGGTAAGCTGCTGCAATGCCGAAGAGGTTTGCCAATAAAAAAGCATTAACTCCCCCGCCAATATGGCGTGGGAGTTTTTCAATCTATGGCAAGCACCATAAGCCTCTCTTCCTCTACACGAAATTTTACTTCCATATCTGCGAAGCTCAGGCCGTACACTCGTTCGGCGTCTCTTTGATATGATGGGCGGGGATCGTTTTCGAGCACGCCGAGCAGGGCCTTGCGTTTGTCCTCGGGTACACGGCACAGAAGCTCGTCTGGTATCTCCACGCTCAGGGTGCGTCGCGGCGTCTCGTCTGTGAAGCCGCCGGTGGCGTCAGGGATGCAGTCAGCGTAAGGCAGATATGGCTTAATATCGAATATCGGCGTGCCGCTGACCAAATCCGCCCCAGACACATGCAGCACGGGTCCGCGCCCACCGGTAAGCTCCACGCCCTCAAGCCGGACGCAGGACAGACCGATGGAGTTTGGGCGGAAGGGTGAGCGCGTGGCAAAAACACCTGTTCTACGATTCCCGCCGAGTCTCGGCGGCCTCACCGTCGGCGACCAGCCGGCACGAATAGCCTGGGAAAAGTGCCAGATGAGCCATATATGACTGTAGCCGTCCAGACCACGCACCGCCTCCGCCACACGGTATTCCGGCTCAAAAACAATCTCCGCACGCAGGTCCTTAACCAGACCGCTTTGTCTTGGCACGCCGAACTTGGTCGAAAAATCGTTCTGTATGCGCGCTATTATTTTCATTTCCACTTGCTCCGACATGATTCAGCCACTCCTTTGTTGTATAATTTATATAAATTATCGTATTATAATTTTCTCATATTTCTTTTGGAAAATGACAGCTCTTTCGACGGCATACGACAGCATTTTTGCCTTCTAATATGTCATAATCATACTAACGACGGCGTTAATTGCCGAAACAAGGTGAATGTCCGCTTATGCAGTACACGGAAAGGAACGAATGAGTCATGCAAGATATTTCACGGGAGTATATAATTCTTTTTAACACTATAACAGAAGCAGAAAAAGATCTTCTCAGGCTGCGGGAAAAACTAATACTCGCACAGCAGCTTGCAGAAGATATCTACATATGTCAGCCGTCGGAACCTGCTTCCTCGGGTTAATCACCGTTAAAATGGCCTGCAAACAGCGTCCAGGGATAATCTCCTTGCGGAAGAGCTGAAAATTCAACAATACGGCCCGTATCGGGGTGAGCAAAGCGAAGACGCGCCGACCACAGCGCAAGAGAGCAGCCGTCCTGATACCGGCTGTATTTTTTATCTCCA
>CATJWG010000216.1 GCA_949744165.1 uncultured Eubacteriales bacterium
GCCCGTATCGGGGTGAGCAAAGCGAAGACGCGCCGACCACAGCGCAAGAGAGCAGCCGTCCTGATACCGGCTGTATTTTTTATCTCCAACAAGCGGCAGTCCGCGCGAGGCAAACTGAGCGCGTATCTGGTGCGTGCGCCCCGTTACAAGCTCTATACCAACAAGGCTCAGCCCCCCTGTGCTGCCGATGGTCTCATAGTTCAAAACCGCCTCCCGTGCGCCCTTTTCCGGCTGCTTTACCACGTAAGTTTTGCGCTCGCGCGTATCACGCATCAACAGGTCGCGGAAGCTGCCCCTTTCCTGCGGCGGTCGCCAGTGTATCACAGCAAGATATCGCTTGTCAAAGCCTCCCTCACGTATCTGGCGCGAGAGCTCCGAAGCGGTGCGGTGGGTAAGCGCGTACACCATCAAGCCGCCGACCACTCTGTCGAGCCTGTGGACGCTGCGCACGCGAGTCTCTGCACCGAGCTCAGCGGCAAGCAGCTTCGGCATCCCGCCCGGCTCGTCCGTAGATAACACCCCAGCGGGTTTAATGCACACGACTATGCTTTTGTCACGATAAAGTATCTCCATAGTCTTAAATTTTCCTTCAGAAAGTTGTCAATCCAAATCTGGTTTGCTATAATAAATATTATTCTACCACAAAAATCGTACACTTCAAATGTTCCACGGAGGAAAACTAAATTCTGATGTATAAAATATTCATTGTCGAGGATGACCCTGTTATCGCTCAGGCGATGAAAGGCAGTCTTGAGTCTTATGGCTGGGAGGTCCGCTGTGCGGACGATTTTGCCGACATTATCTCCCAGTTTGTCTTCTTTGACCCTCAGCTTGTGCTTATGGACATCTCTCTGCCATTTTATAACGGCTGCTACTGGTGCACGGAGATACGGAAAATCTCGCGTGTTCCGGTAATCTTCATCTCCTCGCACTCGGACAATATGAACATAGTCATGGCCATGGACATGGGTGGGGACGATTTTATTGCCAAACCCTTCGACCTCTCCGTGCTGACAGCCAAGGTCAGGGCAATGCTGCGTCGCACCTACGACTTTGCCGGCAGCGCGCATCTTATCGAGTGCTGCGGCGCAGTACTCAACGTGTCCGACGGCACGCTCACTTTTTCCGGCAAGAGACTGGAACTGACGAAAAACGAATACCGCATTTTACAGCTTCTTATGGAAAACCGCGGACGCATAGTCAGCCGCGACTCTATAATGACCCACCTTTGGCAGTCTGACAGCTTCGTGGACGAAAACACTCTGACGGTGAATGTAACGCGCCTGCGCAAAAAGCTTGAGGGTGTTGGACTATCCGATTTTATCCGAACAAAAAAGGGTGCAGGCTACATTGTGGATTGAAATATGAAATTGTTTTTGCTCTATCTGAAAAGGCATTGCAAGATAATGCTCTTGCTGCTGCTTTTCAGCAGCATATTCGCGGGGGTATTTTCGCTGTACGCGCTGCCCGTGGAGGCGGTTATCTACTCGCTTGCACTGTGCGCCTTCGTCGGGCTTGCGATGTTCGCGGCCGGCTTTGCCCTGCACCTTCGCCGGCATTTGCAGCTGATAGCCCTGCAAAAAAGCGTTACCGTCTCACTCGACAGTCTGCCGGAGCCGACGGGAATACTGGAGCAGGACTATCAGGATCTCCTGCACCTGCTGCGCGAGCACGCTTCACGTCTTAAAATTGAGAGCGAGAACAGCCGGCGCGACGCCATGGACTACTATACGCTCTGGGCCCACCAGATAAAAACTCCCATTTCGGCCATGCGGCTGCTCTTGCAGTCTCCGGACTGCACCGCAGCTCCGCTTGAGGCGGAGCTTTTGCAGGTTGAGCAGTACGTTGGTATGGCGCTGTCCTACCAGCGCCTTGAGGACGATGCAAGCGACTATCTCTTCCGTAAATACGATGTAGACGAGATTGTTCGCTCATGCGTGCGCCGCTTTGCGCGTCTTTTTATACTGCGGCAAACTTCGCTGGATTTCTCCGGCACGGGAATGCACGCAGTGACGGATGAAAAATGGTTGGACTTTGTAATCAGCCAGCTTCTATCCAACGCGCTGAAATACACTCCTCCCGGCGGGCACATACGCATTTACCGCGAACTTGAAACCCTGTGCATTACAGATAATGGGATAGGCATACGCGACGAGGACCTGCCACGAGTGTTTGAAAAGGGCTTCACCGGATACAATGGTCGCGAGGACAAAAAGTCCACCGGAATAGGACTGTACCTGTGCCGCCGCGCCTGCGCCAACCTTGGTCACGGCATAAGCATAGCCTCCCGCCAGGGTAAGGGTACCACCGTTCGCCTGGACCTGAGCACATATACGGGAAAATTTGACTAAAAAGCCGAATATTGAAACCCGGTCAAGGCTTTAATAAAATCTTAAAGATTTGGCTGATTGTTTTTTAATGGCGAAAATACTATCCTTTTAATTGTCAGAAGCGTTAAAAAGGGTGTATTTAATCTTTACTCAATCTTCACCCTTTCCTTAACCGCTTTCTTAACGCGGCCATGTTACACTCGGGCCGTGGGAAGCGGTAAGCTTTCAAAAATGTAAGGATGCACCGACGGAATGTAAGTCAAAGCTATGGCAGGCACGACGCAAAAGAGCGTATAATTAAGCTCAGCCAGGCCCATACCCAAAAACAGGAGGACACGACATGCACATTGAAGCTCTAAGGATGGTCAGCCGCATACTGGCGGCACTTGTTTTTATATGCTATCTCTATCAGATAGTCTACCTTTTCGTCCCGATGTTGAAAAAGAACCGGCCTCACGGCAAAGCAATTATGAACCGCTACGCCGTTCTCATCGCCGCGCGAAATGAGGAAAATGTCCTGCCATATTTGCTTGAGAGCATCGCCGCGCAGGACTACCCGGGCGAGCTTGTTGACGTGTATGTCGTGGCCGATAACTGCACCGACGGCACCGCTTATACAGCTCGTAAACACGGCGCCACGGTTTTCGAGCGCTTCAACACCAAACAAATCGGCAAGGGATACGCCCTGAATTTTCTGCTCGGCCAAATGAAAAATACCGGCGTGCTTGACAATTACGACGCATTCCTCGTTTTCGACGCGGACAATCTGTTGCGGCCCGACTACATAAGTCAAATGAACCGCACCTGTTCCGACGGTTATGAGGCTTTCTGCGGCTACCGCAACTCCAAAAACTTTGCCGACAACTGGATTTCCTCTGGCTATGCGCTGTGGTTCATCCACGACTCGGTTCATCTCAACCAGTCGCGTATGCTTCTGGGAACCACCTGCGCGGTCAGCGGCACGGGCTTCGGCTTTCGCCGCTCGCTGCTGGAAAAGTGTGGCGGCTGGCATTTCTTCACGCTTACCGAGGACATCGAGTTCGACACCTGGTGCGCCACTCACGGCGTGCGCATAGGCTTCTGCCGCGAGGCAATGCTCTATGACGAGCAGCCCACCTCCTTTCGCCAGTCATGGAGGCAACGCACACGCTGGGTGCAAGGCGGCATACAGGTCTCCATCAAGTATGCCGCACAGCTTCTGCGCGGCATACTGCGCGGCGGCCGCGCAGGCTACGCCAGCTTTGAGACCGCAACGCTCTCGCTCTGGGGCTATGGTGTTTCGGCACTGGCCAGCGGCCTGGCCATAGTATGCACCTTTCTCACGGAACGCTGGCCCGGCGTATTTCTGGCTCTGGGCACCGCGGCTGTCGGCATGTATGTGTCCATGCTGATAGTCGGCGCGCTGACGTTGCTTGGCGAGTGGGACAATATCAGCGGCAGCAGCGCCAAAAAGGTCATGGGTATGTTCACCTTCCCCTTCTTCATGATGACCTTCGTCCCAATTGCCATAAGTGCCATATTCTGCAAATTTGGCTGGCAGCCAATATCGCACACCGTAGCCGTGCCGGTCAGCAGCATGATGACACCGGGGTCACACAGCAGCGCAGCGTGAAAATATCCAGAGGGCGGCTTTAGCATCTCCCTGACGAGACTCGGAAAAAGTCCCCAAGAAAATCTACATGTCACTTGGCAGAAATATTAATTTGACACAATCTAACGCACCAAAAAGAGCACGATTATCAAATCGTGCTCTTTTTCACATTTACCTGTGCAAGTTCCAAGGGGCCCGAGCGTTTTCATTTCCGTCACAATGACATCAAAGCTGCAAACATATAAGCCGGCACAGTCATAATCAATATTACAAACCAAGCTCCTCGCGGTATTCGCTTTTCTGACACTCGTCACAGAGAAGTTCAATGAATCTTTGCAGCTCGTCCGATATATCATTTCTTCTCCAGACACACATAAGGCGTTTCTCAACATCTGTTGGAAACACTTTAATTTTCGGGTTACGGACTGAGCGGTTGAACATGAGCGGCATCATACATATGCCGTGCCCTATTTCCATTTCCAGAGAAACGGACTCGCTGTTCGATGTAATCTTGATAGCCCCAGGTGACATGCCGTATTCCGAAAGCATAATTTTCAGCCTTGAGAGTGTTTCAAACGCTTCCTCGTTTTTCAGCGGAAACCCTAAATATGGTTCGTTTCGAAAATCCAGATAAGACAAAGCTTCGTCCGCACCGGGATAATCCCGCGGCACCAGCAGGCCCATAGGCGTCTCAGTCAGAGGGCAGCTTTGAAAGGTGTCGTCCTCGCTCGGAATAAACCTTTCGAGCATAATTGCTATATCAATTTCGCCGGCACGAAGGCCTTCGACCAAGGTATCAATGGACGAACAGACAAGATTGACAACAATTTTCTCGTTAAGTGTTTTTACTACATTGCGCATCGGCTTTCCAATCTCGAACCAACTTTGCGCACCGACATTTATTATTGACGCACCCGCATTTTCACTGAACTTCTTGCGGTAGCTGTCATACTCCTTGATAAAGCGGTCAAACATATCATAACAGATTTTGCCGTTTTCCGTCAGACTGATGCCCTTGTTCGTGCGCGTAAACAGGGTCACGCCTATATCCTGTTCCAACAGTGCAATTTGCTTACTGAGCGCCTGCTGCGTTATATACAGCTCATCTGCTGCCTTTACGATGCTTTTCTTGCCTGCCAGATATAAAAAGTTCCTAATCTTACTTTCATTGAGCACATCTTCACCACTTTCCTGATTATTTTGAGATACGTTTTCAGGTTCGCCTGATATGTACAACCAAATGGTTGATATACCTTAACCCATTTTTTTATTTACTCATGAACAATAAAAAATTACACTAATGGTGAGAGAGCCATCCCTTATGAGCATAAAAACAGTATATACTTTGCTCTTTTTTGTGTCAAGTTTCGGTTGTATAAAAGCAAAAGGTTGTATCTACACCAGCGAATAATGTCCGTCCCCCCGATAAATTATGGCCTGATTATTACACAATAAGAATAGGAGTGAGAAAATGGGTAACTACGAGCATGTGCTTGCCCCACTTAAGGTAGGCAGGACCACATTTAAAAACCGTATTGAGTTCACCCCCGCCTGCTGCACACTTGCCACGGCAGACGGGCTGGCTACGAGCGAAATGATAGCCTACTACCGTCATATCGCACGCGGCGGAGCCGGTATAATCACAATCGGAGAATCCCCCGTCAATTTCGACGAGGCGCGCGGACACCTGTTTCAATTAAACATGGGCACGGACTTGGTAATCAAGGGTCTTGCGGATATTAACGAGGAGGTCAGCCGTTATGGAGCCAAGCTCTCCGTAGAACTCAATCACACTGGGCGGCACTCCTTGCTCAACCACGACACCTGGGCTCCGACTCCCATTCACGGCGAGATGGAGGTCGCATCGATAAAAAAACACGGCGGCAAGCTCACGCACATAAGGACAATGGACCAGGACATGATAGACAGAACCATTGATGACTTTGCCAACGCCGCCCTTCGCTGTAAAAAGGCAGGACTGGAAATGGCAATGGTACACGGCGCCCAAGGGCACCTCATAGGCCAGTTTCTCTCTCCCTTTACAAATCACAGAACTGACCGGTATGGCGGCAGTCTGGAAAACCGTGCCAGATTTGCCATTGAGGTGCTTGATGCCATACGCAAAAAAGTCGGCTCGTCTTTCATTATCGAGTATCGTCACTGCGCGGATGAATTGATACTGGGTGGTCTCTCCGAGAAGGAATCCATAGAATTTGCGAAAATGATAGAGGATAAGATTGACCTTATCCACATATCGGCGGGTATGCATCAGGATTGGCGCGCCGCAGCCGAGACTATTCAACCTCAATATTGGCCGCATAACCATCTGGTACATTTTGCCGAGGACTTTAAAAAGGCCCTTAACATTCCGGTTGTCACCGTGGGCTCAATAAAAACCATGGAGGACGCAGAGGAAATCATAGCCTCTGGCAAAGCGGATGTCGTCGCTATCGGACGCTCTCTGATTGCCGACCCTTATATGGTCAAAAATGCTGAAGCCGGTCACACCGAACGAACAACTCCCTGTATACGCTGCCAGCACTGCAATAATCGCTGCAGGGACATGTTTACCATTCGCTGTACCGTCAATCCCACTATCGGGCGCGAGCTTTACTACGACCCAATCCCCGCCGCGCGTACTCCCAAAAAGGTCGTCATCGTGGGCGGCGGCCCGGCGGGAATGGAGGCAGGAATTGTCGCCGCGCAGCGCGGGCACGAGGTTGTATTGTTTGAAAAAAAGCCGCAATTAGGCGGCGCCCTGCTATATGCCACAGGGCTTGACATTAAGTTTGACCTGCGTAAATACTTTAACTGGCAGGTTGACAGGGCCATGAACACAAATGGCCTGACAATACGGCTGAATACAGAGGCAACGCCTCAGCTTGTGTCGGCTGAGCATCCTGACGCGTTGATTTTGGCCGTGGGTGCAAAACCGGTGCTTCCGCCTGTCCGCGGCGTTGAACTGAGCAATGTCGTATGGGTAGGCGATGCAGATACGGGCAAGGCGGAAGTAGGCCATAAGGTTGCCATTATTGGCGGCGGCGCCTCCGGAGCCGAAACCGCGCTTCAGCTTTTGATAGACGGTCACGACGTCACCATGATAGACATGCTCCCATTTGAAAGCATCATGCCAAATTACCCACGCGGTCTCGCATTTAAGCTTGAGGACTACAAGTGCAGGATGATTGGGGACGTTTGCCTTCGTGAAATAAGCGAAAAGGGAATTTCGATTGAAGACAGAAATTGGCGTCCTGTCTTTATTGAAGCGGATACAGTTATTTTATCAACCGGATTCAAACCAGATAAAGAAATGATGGACCGCTTTAAGGGTATTCTCCCCGGAGACACCTATATTGCAGGCGATTGTATAAGACCCGGCACCGTAACAACGGCCAATCACTCCGCGTTTAATATCGCAGTTGAGTTGTAAGATGCGAGCAGACAAATTTACAAGCTGAAAGGAGAGGCAGAATTTCTCTGCCGGCACTGGAATGAGCGAGCTTAAATATCCAAAACTTTTCGAGCCCATAAGCATTGCGGGGACTTACTTCAAAAACAGATTAATCGCTTCCGCAACCGGGCATCTGGACGTACACGGCAACATGGAAACGGGGTACTATCATACAGCGGAAACTGTTGCGTACTATGAGCGCCTTGCCGCAGGCGGCGCCGGCGTGGTGACCGTGGGGAGCTGCTATGTGGATAAGGAGCACAGCGACTTCGGCAATTATCACGTCTACATGGACGACCCCTTTGCCCTTCACGGACTGTATGAGCTCACAAGCGCCATAACCCGATACGGCTGCGTTGCATCAGCCGAGCTTATCCATGCCGGCCTTTACGCCAACAGGTTCAAAGGCGGAAAGGGATACGGTCCGGTCGCAATGAAGGTTGACGGGCGGAACATCGTGGCCATAAGCGAGGAGATGATACACCTCACCATACGCAAATTTTCCGACGCGGCTGCATTTGCCAAAAAGGCCGGCTTTGGCATGGTCACACTGCACGCGGGGCACGGATGGCTGTTTTCGCAGTTTATGAATCCCATGCTCAATACCCGCGGCGACAAATGGGGCGGCCCATCCATAGAAAACCGCGCACGCCTTACGGTTGAGGTGTGCGACGCTATCCGCGCCGAGGTCGGACGTAATTTCCCCATTGAGGTCCGCATTTCCGGCTCCGAGTGCTATGAAGGCGGCTACGGAATCGAGGACGGCGTTGCTTTTGCCCGTCAGTTGGACGGGCACTGCGACCTGATACACGTTTCAGCCGGCAGTCACGAGGTCGATTCCGTATTTACCATTACACATCCCAGCATGTTTCTTGAGGAGGGCTGCAATGGAATATTTGCCGCAAAAATATCCGAGGCAGTCAAAAAATCCAAAATTGTTACCGTTGGGGGATTCAGTGAGCCGTCGCTTATGGAGGCATATCTTGAAGACGGAAAAGCCGATTTTATTGCTATGGCGCGTCAGCTTATCGCAGACCCTGACTACCCTAACAAAATACGTTCCGGCCACGAGGCGGAAGTAAACAAGTGTATGCGCTGCCTCTCCTGTTTTTCAAGCGTGCAGAATTACGGCAAATTTCACTGCGCTATCAATCCAAAAGCCGGCAGGGAATATGAAAGCAAATTCTCCCTTCCCCCTGCTGCAAAGAAAAAGGTTCTTATTGCCGGCGGCGGCATCGGCGGAATGCAGGCGGCAATCACCTGCGCTGAGAGGGGACACAGCGTGATATTGTGCGAAAAATCAGACCGTCTCGGCGGAACCCTCCTCTGTGAAGAAAACGTCCCCTTTAAGCGCAACCTTGACCGTTACATCAAAGGGCAGCGCAGAAAAATTGAAAACAGTCCGTCCATAGAAGTACGCCTTAGCTGTCCCGTAACGCCGGAGCTGGCAAAAGGTCTCCGTGCTGACGTTCTGATTGCGGCGCTGGGTGCACGACCAGTCGTGCCAACATTTCTCAAGGGCTACGACAGGGAAAATGTTATCGGTGCGGAGGAAGCCTACATTCACCCCGAAAAAACCGGCGGCAGAGTCATCATTCTCGGCGGCGGCCTTGTCGGTATAGAGCTCGGGATTTACCTTTCAGGCTTAGGGAAGCACGTCTGTGTCATAGAACTGCTGCCTCAGCTAAACGACGGCGGCAATCATCTCCACGCAAAAGCGCTTAAAAATGAAATACAGAAGCACGGCATTGACATTCATCTCGGCACCAGAGCGCTTGAGGTAAACGTCACCGGTGTTTTAGCCGAGAAAAAAGGCGTTCAGTTGCAGTTTGATGCGGACACTGTGATATATGCGGTCGGCCAGAGACCGCTTCAGGCGGAAGCCGCGGCTCTTCATGATGCCGCACCTGAATACTATTCGCTCGGCGACTGCGTCTCTCCCAAAAATATTACCAACGCCACCAGTTGTGCGTATACCATCGCACGCGCTATAGGAAGCCTTGGATTCTGAGCTGGTATTTCCAAAACAAAAGCGAGGGTAATGTTATGCTGGAAAAGCTTGCTGTGCGTTTGGAGCAACTCTCTTATGATACGCTCCCAAAGGAAACGATAGAAAAAGCAAAAACCGCAATCCTCAACTACGTCGGCGGTAGCCTGCCCGGGACCAGAGAGCCCTCAGTATTGGCGGAAAAGCGCTTATGGCAGTCGCTTGGCGCCGCGGGGCCGTGTACGATTCTTGGACACAGGGGCAACACATCGCTTCTTGCCGCGGCGGCTGTAAACGCCATGATGGGGCAGATTTTTCTTCAGGAGGACTGCCACGAGCGCAGCATCAGCCACCCCGGCGTTGTAGTCATCCCCACCGCGCTTGCTTTGGCACAGTCTATGCGCCTGAGCGGAAAAGAATTAATCACGGGTGTCATTTGCGGATACGAGGGCCTTGGAAAAATAGGACGGTGTCTTATCCGTCCGGGGTTCCCGAACAACGGGCTCAGGCCAGCCGCATGGGTCGCTCCCTTCGGGAGCGCCTGCACCGCGGCCAAGCTTTTGGGGATGGATAAAGACGGAATCCGCGACGCCATATCCATTGCAGCGAACACCTGCTCCGGCGTAATGGAGTGTTCCATATCAGGCAGCGATGATATGTGCATTCAAAACTCCTATTCTGTCAAAAACGGCATAATGGCCGCCATTGAGGCAAAGCACGGACTGCACGGAGCGCGTACCATTCTCGAGGGACGCTTCGGCCTTGGACGAGCCTTGAATAGCACTGATTGCGACTGGGGTATTCTTGCAGAGAACGAGGGTTTTGAAATCGACGACACCTTCATAAAAATATATCCCGGGTGCGGCCATGTTCTGCCGACCGCGCAGGCAGCCGTCGCGCTGGTCAGAAAATACAGGTTGAGGTCTGAAGATGTCGAGCGCGTTGTCGTAGGGACCAGAGCAATCGGCAAATCTTTTCCTGGATGTGATAATCAAGGCCCATTTGCCGGTCGTATTTCCGCCATGATGAGCCATCAGTTCATGGTGGCGGCCGCCTTGTGTACAGGTGATGTAAGCATTGCTTCGGTAAAAAACTTTGCGGACCCGGGTATACTGGATTTTGCCGGACGTGTTGAGGTTGTAGTAGACCCCGAGGTCGATAAATTATCAAAGAATGCCGGCAGGGTTACTTTCTTTCTGCGCAGTGGTAATGTTTTGAGTAATTTTCAGGATAACACCATACCTCAGTCTTCTCGAGGCGTAGACCTTCGCATGAGGGCCAATGGAGCTGAGCTTTATTCTGAAATGCGAATCAGTCAAATTCTCTCAACGGCTCATACACTTGAGAAACTGAACGACGCAGCCGTGTTTGCAAAACTGCTTGAGCCAGACGTAGACAGCCCGGATATCGCGTGAGCGGCACCAGACCAGAGGCGGCATCGGACAAGCGATGCCGCCTCTGGTCTGGTCATATGTTTTTGTTTCCTTACGATGCTTATTCCATGCAGCCAAGTATGCCCGGCTCAAAATCTGTCATATAAACATCCTTAAGCGTCTTCAGCTCACCAATTATATGAGGCGATTGACAATGTGCCTCCCAATCTGCTCTATTTTCCCATTGCTCAACGAAATAAACGCGGCTATTACTGTCATAAGGGTAAAAATAATTGTACGAGATATTGCCCTTTTCTCCACGAATTTTCGCAATAATACCTTTGCTGTAAATCTCGCGCATAAATTCTTCCCGCTTTCCCTGCTTTATTACATATGCGCCACTTACTATGAACACGTTTTACCCCCTGTTCGTTCAGACATTCAGGATTTATGCACCCAGTTTTCAAGCAGGGGTACAACATAATCCTTAAGCAGTTGTACAATGGGTAGTCTCTGAGGGCATATCCTTTCGCACTTTTTGCATCCAATACATGTACTCGCACGGCCTGCGCCGTTCATTACCCAGCCCTCATAGTAATTGGCCTGAATATTAACGCGATTGATATTACCGGCGTTGCTGGAATTTTCAAAGCGCTTCATGTCGTTAATCAGCCCAAAATAATCTGAAATCCTGATATTTTGCGGACACCCGTGTTCAACACAGTAGTTGCACCCTGTGCATGGAATCACAGTGTTTTCATTCACAAGCCCTATAACCTGATCTATTATTCTGCGCTCCTCCTCCGTAAGTGGAGCAAGACTGTCAAAGGTCTTAATATTATCCTCAAGAAATTCGGTTGAGGGCATTCCCGCCAGCACCATTCGAACACCCGGTATTTCCGTGACCCAGCGGTAGGCCCAGGAAGCAAGAGAGACATCGGGATTATAGGCCTTCATCAGCTTTTCCGCTTTCTCCGGCAGAACGGCTAAAGTCCCGCCCTTACAGGGTTCCATAACAACTACCGGCTTGTTGTGCTTCATGGCGACCTCGTAAGCCTCCCGGGCACGGATTGCCTTGTTGTCCCAATCCACATAGTTTATTTGCAGCATGACAAAATCTATCTCGGGGTGCTCATTAAGGGCCTTGTCAATGAACTCGGGCGTATCGTGGAAGGACGCTCCGAACTCTCTGAAAAAGCCCTGTTCACGCTTTTCCTTCAGAAACTCAAACGCGCCCCATTTTTCGCATCTTTCATAAGTTTCACGCTCCATCATATGGACCAAATAGAAATCGAAATAATTGAGATGACATCTGTCAAGCTGTTCCCTGAACTGTTCCTCCATCTGCTCGGGTCTTGTCATCCACTTGATGGGCATTTTTGTAGATATCAGGTATGAGTCCCTGGGATACCGGTCCACCAGCAGTTCTCCCAATGCGCGCTCAGAATTGCCATTGTGGTAAACATAAGACGTATCAAAATATTTGTAACCGGCCTCCATAAACATATCTATGTGTTTTCTTGTCTTTTCCATATCAATGTTTCCGGGGTCCTTCTCATCAAAGAGCGGAAAACGAAGGCATCCCATTCCAAGGGGCTTGCCAAAATCTATTGCCATAGTGCTCCTCCTGTTATTCTCGTGTTCACGGCAAAAATCTCACTGGCCACATCTTTTCTCAGAGTACTCTGACAGTATGATACCATCAGTTTCTTCCGCGTGACTTGTCCGCTCCGGCATCGCACAGCACCGAAACTCCGGTCACGCTTCTTGACTCGTCGGAGGCAAAGAACAGCGCCATGTTTGCCACGTCCATGGGGTCCACCAGATGTCCAAGCAGCGTTCCTCCCGCAATCTGTGCCTCCACCTTCTCACTGTACGGGTCTCTGGCAAAGGTGGCCAGCATCGGCGTAGCGGTAGGTCCGGGGTTAATAAGATTACAGCGGGCCTCCGGGGCCAGCTCGGCGGCCATACCTATGCACAGAGTATTGTTGAAAGCTTTGCAGGCGCCATATGTACCCTGTGTCGCACGGCAGCGAATGGCTCCGGTCGAACCAATGAGAATAAGCGAACCGTGGTTTTTCTTAAGCTCCAGTGCGGAATACTTTGCGCACAGCCATGCGCTCTTGCTGTTGATAGCAATCTGTCTGTCAAACTCCTCATCGTCCAACTCCCATATCATGGATGGCGTCTGTGCCTTCCCCGCTGTGCAGAAAACAATGTCGATTTTGCCGTAGTTCTCAATGGCAAAATCCATAACGGCTTTGACATCCGCCCCCTTTGTCGCGTCAACAAATCGTGCCGACGCTTCGTTACCCTCGGCCCTGACCTCCGCGGCAACCTTTTCGGCCGCCTCCTCGTTATAGTCGCCAACGACAACCCTGGCCCCCTCCTGCGCAAACCGTATTGCCGCGCATCTTCCCATACCAGACCCTGCGCCTACAATAACGGCAACCTTGTTTTCAAGTCTCATAATCAAATTCCTTTCCTTTGTCCAACGTGATTTTTTACGTTCAGAACAGCTTTCCGTCCAAAACCGTGCAGTCTCCGTACTGTGGCTCCAAAGCACGCCAATGCTTCATTCCCATGGTCATAAACAGGTTGCGGCTGTCCTGTGCGTCGGGGATAGCGTCCCAGCTTTGTCCTGTCTCCATAATGCGGTCACAGGCCCTGCGGAACATAACGCTGGCGCAATAAGGCATTACATCGGGATAGATAATTATTTTGTACCCGAGCTCCTGAGCCTCCTTCGCCGTAAGCCGCGGCGTTTTTCCTCCTATGACCTGATTGGTAAAAAGAGGTACGCCCTCGAAGGTCTCGGTTATGGTACGAATTTCCTCCAGAGTTTGGGGCGCCTCTATAAACAAAATGTCTGCTCCGGCACTCAGATACATATCTGCCCTGCGGAGCGCCTCGTCAAGATTATAAACGGCTCTGGCATCCGTTCGCGCGACAATAACGGTGTCCTTATTCATTTTCTCTGCAACTGCCGCACGAATCTTTGCGGCAAATTCCTCTGCGGGAATGCACTGCTTTCCGTTCAAGTGTCCGCAGCGCTTGGGGGAGCCCTGGCCCTCCAGCTGTATCCCTGCCGAGCCCGCCATTTCCAGTTCCCAGACGGTGCGTATCACATTCAGCACATTCCCGTAGCCGGTATCTGCGTCTGTTATAAAGGGAATACCACTCTTGAGCGCAATACGGCCGGACACATCCGCGACATCCCTCGCGCCTGTAAGCCCAATATCCGGCTCGCCGAGATATGAGGTGGCAACCCCGGCTCCCGAAAGATATCCCAGCTTAAAGCCCGACTGCTCACATACGCGCGCGGAGATTCCGTCATAAATACCTGGCGCCATGATAATTCCCGGCTGAGCCAACAGCTCCCTCAGCGCCCTGCCCGGATTTTGAAGCATGCCTAATCTCTCCCTTCAGTCGTCAAAATAGCCTTTACTCCTCAGCACCTCGTCAATACCACCTGCTTCAATCATCTCTATCATGGATTGTGATAATCTGTTCCCACACAAAAGCTGCCCCGTGCGCAGATTTCGCACAGTCCCCTCCTCTGGGACAATCTCGGCGGTGTCGCCCTCCTCAAAGACCTCAGTCAGGTGTGGCACGGCAATCGCGGGAAAGCCATAGCTTATACAGTTGCGGTAGAACAAGCCGTTAAAGCTCTCTGCTGCCACACCTGCCAGTCCGAGACGCTTCAATACCACTGCCCCGGGACGCGAAGAACCGGTTCCAAAGTTCTTCCCCGCTATTACAATATCACCCTTTTTCACCTGCGACGACCATCCCGGACGGTTGTCTGACATACATAGCCTGCACTGCTCTTCAGGGGAGGCGCGAAACGCGCTGTGAGGGAAAATAAGGTCCGTGTTTATCTCATCTCCAAACATCCAGATCCTTCCAACAATTTTTTCCATATCTCATCCTCCATAAAGCTTTCTCGGGTCAGTGATAACGCCGGTCAGCGCGGAGATGGCCGCTGTAGATGGACCGCAAAGCAGAACCTCGCTTTCAGGCGAGCCGAGTCTCCCCTTAAAGTTGCGGGTTGTCGTTGAAAGGCAGCGTTCCCCCGAGCCAATCAGGCCCAGATGCCCGCCATAGCAGCAGCCACAGCCTGCATTTGTCACAACACAGCCCGCTTCCACCAGAGTCTCAACAATTCCCAGCTTAACCGCCTGCAAATATATCCGCTGAGACGCGGGAGTGACAATCACACGGACTCCACTGGCAGCATGACGGCCCTTCATAATTTCCGCGGCAATCCGCAGGTCCTCAATGCGTCCGTTAGAGCAGGAGCCTATAACGACCTGATTAATTGGCGTTCCCTCGACCTCGGCAACAGGAACACAATTTTTAGGAATAAAATGCGGTTTTGCGACATAGGGGCTTAACGCTGACAGGTCAATTTCACGAACATCCTGATATACCGCGTCGCTGTCAGGGGCTACCGGATGTATCTCAATGTCGCCTCTGTCTCTGAGAAATTCTGTCAGCCGCTCATCGCAGGGGAAAACAGCAAACTCGGCGTTGATTTCCGCGCACATTGTCGCAATGCTTTGACGCTGCGAAATGCTAAGTGAAGCTACCCCCTCTCCTCCGAATTCGACATTGCTTCCCGTAGCATCGCCGTAAACCCCGGCAATATATAGAAAAACGTCTTTCCCTGTACAGCCTTTCGGCAGCTTTCCTTTGAGCTTGTAAAGAATTGTCGGCGCCACCTGATACCACGTTTCCCCCGTGCAGAACAGGTAGGTGATTTCCGCAGGGCCGAATCCCCTCGCAGCACAGTTCATCGCTCCGGCGGCGCAGGTGTGGGAATCCGCTCCGGCCAGCAGGACGCCGGGTGCGGCATATCCGCGCTCAACCATGGCCTGGTGGATAACCGCGTGGTCGCCTACGTCTATAAAGTTTTTTATCCCTACCCTTTCACAGAAGCGTCGCGCATATACCGCGCCGTCTGCGTCGCGTGTAGTCGGAGCAGGAACCGCATGGTCCAACAATACCACACATTTGTCCGGATAGTCCAGACGCTTTACATTTTTGTATGTATCCTGTCCGTCGACGTTGAAAAACATATCATGGCAAACAGACCAGTCCACTTTGCATGTCACAGTATCTCCGCACTTCACAGAATCCAGACCTGCATGGGCTGCCAGGATTTTTTCCGACATGGTCATACCCATATTATCTCTCCCCAATCATCTGTGGATTTTATTATCAGCCGCGCAGTTCAGTCCTCCATAAAAATTCTGTTGGGGACATAGCTGTAGCCGTCCATAATACGGCGTGCTGTTCTGCCGTAGGAAACACGTGCGATTTCAGGTTTTCCGCTGCTCATGTCGCAGACAGACTCGACGTCAATCACCCCTCCCGGATGCCCGATAAGCACCTCCTTTCCCTTTTTGGAGCCGCGGGCTTCATATACAACGGTGCCCGGAATAACGGCTGCCGCACCCGTGCAGCAGGAAATGCTTCCCGGATAGGTCTGGTGTATACCTCGCATGAAATATACGCGAGAGAGAAAATCGCAGTCCTCCGCTCTGATAAGCTCATGGGTAAGGTGATTTGTATAGTCCATCGGAGCGCTGACAAAAGCCAGAAAAGGCACGGCATCCTTTTCGTTATAGGGTTTTCCTATCAAAGCAAAAACCTCTTTGCGTATCGCCTCCAGCTCGTTCAGCTTACCCTCTGCAACATCGCTTCTGTTCACCTCGTCCCCGCGCAGTCCCAGATCCTTCGCGCGAACAAAAAAGCATGGATTCACCGCATCAACAAGACTGCCTTCGATTTTACCAATTCCGGGCACAGTAATTTTGTCCCTTACATTTCCGGTGGGAAGCAGGCCTTTTCCAAAGGACCCAACCGTGCCGACCATGTCTATGTTGAGCTTTGCACCGCTTCCAGGCACACCTGGGACTACATAGTCGCCGTCAACTACTGGGCGCCCGTCTTTTACCGGCACCTCTGTCACAAAAATCTGATTTGTGTTTCTGCTGTACACGCGCACTTTTGTTACCGGCTCCACCGCGCGGACAAGGCCCTCTTCAATGGCAAAGGGCGCAACGACGCAGGAGATATTCCCACAAAGCCCCGAATAGGAAATATACGCCGTTTCAATATCTACCTGCCCAAAGGTGTAGTCCACATCGGCATCCGAAACACTCGGGGGGCCGACTATCGCCAGCTTGCTTGTTAAAACCTCCGCGCCTCCTAAGCCATCAATCTGACGGGGGTCTGGGCTGCCGAAAATAGCCAGTATCACCTTGTCTCTGGTCCGCGCATCAGGCGGCAGGTCATTTTCATGCAGAACTATTCCCTTGCTGGTGCCGCCACGATAGATTGTTGTATAAAAGGGGGTTGCTTCTCTGGAGTACATAGTAAAACCTCCTTGCTCGAATTTGGGCAAACACGGGCTATTCATGGCCCGTGTTTGCTTTTAAGTTGAATCTATAAATACGTTGATAATCAGTAAAGAAGCTTAATAAGCTCCCTAATATCCTCCACTTCCTCAATATGGTCAACCATTTCCGCCACCTTCTTCGCTTTCACAGAGCCGATAGTGAGCGTGGCGTTGGCAAAAAATTTCTCCATGACCTCTTCCCTGGACGCGGGGTACTCAGGGTCCCCCTTTGGATACTCAACCTCTCCCACAAACCTGGTCCCATCCTCCATTGTAACAGTAACACGGGCTGGGTACTTCTCGGGGTAAACGGCCTCAAAACCCTCGTTAATCTCCCACGTTATAAGCTCGGTAAGTTTGTTGATGCGCTCGTCCCTGATGGCCTCATCGGTAAAAGACTCGGGCAGAACCCGCCCCTTTACCAAACCGCAGGCAATCTCGTAAAACAGCGAAAACTGCGCGTTGACAACATTGATGGGATGACGCTTGATATCCACTGGGCGGCAGAGACGCTCATCCGTAAAACGATTGCATTCGGCGTGGATTGCCGTAATTCTGGTCCAGTCAAAGCCGGGCTGATTATGAATATCTATCGCACAGTCACAGAAATTGTTGGTAAAGCGGCAGCAGGAATAAAGCTTTATTGAGTTATCTGCCATTTCCCATTTTTTACCAAGTTTCTCTGTCATGCGCTCAGGAAACTGTATACCGTCGGGAAGCGCGGCGTCATATCCGCAGGAACCGCCCTTGAACGAAAAGCAGTTGAAAAATCCATGAACGCCGTCAAATATGGTGGCGGGTGCGAAATAGCCCTGCTTGCCCATATATGCGGCCAGCACGCCGTCCATTGCCGACTGTCCTGCGTGGAAACGCTTGGTCCAAGCGCCGGTGGTATTAAATTCGTCGATACCCGCGGCCTCGGAGCCTGCAACGCCGAAAGCGTCAACATACTGCTGCTCGTTAAGGTCCATAATCTTACACGAGCCCGCGGCAGCACCGAACACGCCACAGGTTCCGGTAAGGTGCCAGCCCGCGTAGTACGAAGTGCCGCCAAACACCTCTCCGGCACGTATGGTAATATCCGAGCCGAGTATATAGGCTGTCAGTACCTCCTTGCCGGACTTTCCGTATTTTTCCGCAAGCGCAAGGACTGCCGGCAAAACAGCCACGGACGCATGCTGCGTGCCTTCACGGTGGTCGTCGTCATAGTCCTGACTGTGGCCTGTGGTGCCGTTAATTAAAGCCGCCATCATCGCGTTGGTTTTTTCACCGGTTCCAAAAATGGTACAGTCACCGTCGGGGGCAAACTCACCGACCGCTCTGCGAAGCGTAACGGCATTGCTAATATGACTTCCGGAAAGTATGCAGCCAAGACAATCCAGCATAAATATTTTCGCATTCTCAACCGTTCGCTTGTCTATGTCCTCAAACCTGATAGGAACATATATTTCGGCAATTTTCTGAGAAATAGTCTTGTTTTCCATATTTTTGATACTCCTTATGTAATTATTCCATAGCTTTTGCAGCTTTTTACCCACGGCTCAAAACAGCCTTGTCAGTTCATGAACATCTCCCAGTTTATCCAGCTTCATTACTGTGTCATAAATCTCCCAAGCTCTTTTTTCGTTGACAGACATTGTCGCCAGAGCCATGAATTTGTCCCTGCATTCCTCGTCTGTCATGGGGTTTTCCGGATCTCCCTTGGCAAACTTGGTAAATTCTTTGAACACCCTGCCGTCTTTTGTGTGTATCTCTGCGCTGGCGGCAATAATGTCCGGAAGATACCGGTCCATCTCTCCGGAGTGTATCATTTCCACCTTACGGATAAAATCCCTGACCTCACGGCTTTGAATCTTTTCCTGTGTATATTGCCGGACAGAAGCGTTTCCGTAAAGCACAGCGCAGCTTACGGCGTACGGCAGGCTAAACTGCGCTCCGGCAATGTTTTCCGGGCTGTACTTCAGCTCTCTTGGTTCTACCACGGCACGAACAGCCATGGAGCATATATCAACGACAACCTTTTCGATATCGTCTGCCGTCAGCTCATGTTCCCTGATAATCCTTAGCGTTGAGTCCACCGGCGCATGGTTGTAGCGGCAGCAGGCATGGGGCTTAAACGCTGCGTTCATGATTCCGTAGTAGGAATAGTCCATATTTTCCAGCATACGTTCAGGCGTGGGGTCGTCGGTAAAGGCGGTAAAATACCCGTGTCTCCCCTCAAAGCACCATCGCGGTCCTGAATATCCCACCGAAGCAAGCCGCGCTGCGTTAATTCCTCCCTGCGCCGCGTTGGCTGGATTGAGGCGCTTTGTCATGGAAGCATCTGCATAGCATTCAAGATTGCCCGAAGCAAAACCATAGGCAATTCCCCATGCGTTGGCCATCTGCTTAGCGTCGAGCTTCATCAGCATCGCCGAGGCAAGAGCTGCGCCAAATATTCCATTAGTCGCGGTCGGGTGCCAGCCGCGGTCAAAGCAATGGTCGGGAACAACGCCCCTGCCCACTCTCGTCATCATGTCATAGCCCAGGATAACAGCTTCCATAAGCTCCCGCCCGCTTGAATTTTGTTTTTCCGCCATGGCCAAAGCAGCGGATATAATAACCACAGCCGGATGTCCTCCTGCAAAAAACGAGGCATCGTCCATTTCCAGAGCGTGTGAAGCAGCTCCATTTATAAAAGCAGCGCGCTCAACAGGCGCCTTGCCGCCGTTAAAAACCGTACACTCTCCGCTCCTGTCCATAAAGATTTGCTTCACCTGCTTGGTTGTATCAACGTCAGCGCCTCCTATTGCACAACCAAGGTAATCGAGAATCACAAGCTTGGAATAATCCAGGACCTCCTGAGGAATCCTTTTGGTATTAATGTTAAAATAGTACTCGCTTAATTGCTCGCTATAGCTTGGTACAGGTTTTGCACCCTCTCTCATACAAGTCCTCCTTCATTAAATCACGCCACGCTGCGGACATCTTCTTTATTCAAAGCTTTGTGTTTATTATAGATTTAGCACTTTATCAGGTAAAGAAAATAATAGATTGATATAAATCAACCCTTCAGTTGTAGCAGTGTGTTCCTGCCAAACGATTGTTCCGTGCATATCTATGTCAAAACCGGCCCCACCGGCCGGTTTTAACGATTTTTGAATATTCTTACTTCTTCCCATAATCCAGTCCCATGCCAGGAAGAAAAACATCAGGCTCATGACCGGGAAGAATATTTTTTGTAATCTTCGAGATTTTTTCAGCGCTGTGCAGCATCTCCTGAAGCGCTTTTTCGCTGTGATACAGGCCATTGCACATAGGCGGCTCCTGTCTGAAGCTCTCCCTGAGTGTGATTGTGTCACCAGTGATGGCCAGCTTTCCACGCTCAGTGTCAACAATAAGGGTCTGTCCTCCCTCTGTGTGCCCCTGCGTCAGTATGGCATAAATTCCTGGAAAAACTTCTCCGTCCCCATCTATCAGCTCATAGTGATATTTCAACACCTCATCCGCATCATACCCCGTCTTATCCGCGTCAGGGTCAGCCACACTTTCATATTCTCTTTTCTGGCAAAAAAATACCGCATTTGGAAACAGGTTATTATTGTAAGCGTGGTCCCAGTGCAGGTGTGTAAAAATTACATATTCAATATCCTCTGGTGTAACTCCAATCGAAGACAGCGCAGCGGGTAATTCTTCTTCCGGAGCTCTTGTATACGGCTGGGCGACAATACCTCGCGGATCACTGGGCGAGCAGCCGCCTGTATCTACCAGTATCCTGTGCTCTCCTTCAAGATAATAGGCAATGAGAGGGTATGACAGCACCTCTTCACCGGTATATCCGTAAAAGAAGTTTTTCTTAGGTCTTGTGATGTGTCCCAAACAAAGTGGGGTGATACTATAGTTGCTCATGTTCTACCTTCTTCCTCCCAGTTTACTCAGTCTGCTGCGTCAATGGTTCACGCCTCAAAAGCCGAGTATTAACTGATGATTTTTAGCTTTTGTTCAGGATAGCACAAGTACAAATATATGAAAAACATCTTTTTTTTCGCAGATACACAAGTTTTCGGTTGTAGTGGCACAACTCATATTTTTGTTTACTCTAAGAGATTAAAATCGTATAATCCCAGTATAACTTGTACAAAATATACAGCTTTATTTGCGCCAAGGCTTTATATCTTGCATACCAGCGCACAGCAACACGCTGTATATTGTACACAGCTGTACAGCGTAATCGGCACATTTTCACGAAGGCTTAAAATCTGGGAACAAAAAGGAGAAAAGGTATGAAAAAATTTCTTTGCATCGTCCTGACATTTGCTATGGCTCTCGCTCTTTGTGCATGCGGCAGCAATCCTCAAAGCGTCGCCAGCCCTCCTCCAACCAGCAGCAACGATTCCAACAATGAGCCCTCAGCCACAGCAGCACCCGAGCCCTCTGAGTGGGATTTTTCAAACGACAAATCCGTCAATCTGACATTTGCAACATATTTGTCCGAGACTGACCCCTCTACTTTAATGCTAATTGAGTACATGGACAAGATAAAAGAAGCCACTGACGGCACGGTGGAATACACCCTCCTTGCCGGCGGAACTCTTTGCTCCGGCGCAGAGGAGCTGGACGCCCTGCGCAACGGCCTTGCTGACATTGTCTGGTTTCCCACCGCCTACGGCTCCGGCCAGCTTCCCATGCTCTACATGTTTGAGTATCCCGGCGTTGCATTTGAGAATAACACTGCCGCTTCCTGCGCCCTTAACGAATGGGTTGAAACCATACAGCCCGCTGAGCTGAGCGACTATCACATAATGTTCACCTGTATGCAGGGCGACGGCTGCTACCTGACCAGCTATCCCATCCGAACCTATGAGGATTTTGCAAATCATCAGATTCGCTGCGGAGACGCTCTGGCTCCCGTTTTGTCCTGCTACGGCATACAGCCCACAATCATGGTTTTTTCTGAGGTCTATGAGGGTATCCGCACCGGAGTTGTTGAAGGCTTCTACGGTCTTATTCCGGCCGCAAACAATATCAAGCTCTATGAGGTGGCGGGCTATCTTACTCACGACCCGTATTACGTCGGCAGCTATCTGATGCTCATGAATCAAGACGTATGGAACGGCCTGAGCGAAGGACAGCAGGCAGCCATAAACGCAGTTACTGAGGAGCTCTACATTGATACTATCGCTCCCGGCGCCAACGACGTGGACGGCGCCCTTGCAAACATGGAGGCAAACGGCGTGGAGCTTATTTCTCTCAGCGACGATGACCTTGCCAAAATGGGCGAAGCTTCCTCAAGCGTACAGAACAGCTACGCCGAGGATCTTGACTCCAAAGGCTATAACGGAACCGAGGCCCTTGAGCTTTTCAAGGAGTTGGGCGAAAAATATAATGACATATACGGTAAATAATTCCATCTCAACCGTTTTAGTATCTTTCTGAAAACCGGTTTGCCGGAGAATTTCGAATATTCTCCGGCAAACATGTAATACGGAATTTTTTCGAACGAACAAAAACCCGTTCTGAGCCTGACGCACTTTTGTTCAGTACTCAGGCGTCCTCGGAGGAGGGAAAATTTAAGTTGAAAAAAATTATAGACAGTTTTTCAAAAATGGCCGCCGTGCTTTCAAAAATCAGCGGCATACTGCTTCTGATTATGAGTATCGGAGTTTGTGTTCATGTTATTCTGCGCGGCTTCTTTAATTCGGGCATACAGGGAATTTACGAGTTTGTCCAATACACGATGATGACGGTTGTATGCCTCACACTGGCAGAGAATGAGCTCTCCGGAGGCAATGTTATCGTCAATTTTGTTCTGGACAAGCTGAAACCGCGCTCTGCAAATATCGTCGAAATCTTTATGTATTTTCTAACCATCGGCGGTATGACCGTCGTTCTTTATTACCAAATCCGGACCTCCGTACAGAAATTCAACACCGGAGGTATTACCGGAGTTCTGGGAATTCCTCACTGGATACTGGTGAGCATTGTTTGTGTCGGACTGTTCTTCTTTATCCTCGCTTTCATTGTCCGCGTATACGGCATGATTGCAAACCACGGGAATATTGACAACCGTAAGCTTTCCGACGATGAAAGAGCCGCCTCCATGGAAATCCATTCCGAATTTTAAGAAAGGGGGATAAAGTATGACACCTGTTTTTTGCGGCGTAATAGCGCTTGTCGGCTTCATGGTATTCATGTTTCTGGGCCTCCCCGTGCCCATCTCCATGCTGTTTTTCGCTGTCGTCGGCATTGCGCTTATCAAAAGTCCGGCCGCCGCCTTTCAGGCGGTTGCCTCTGATATCTTCACGAACTTTTCCTCTTATACCCTGACTGTCGCCCCCGTTTTCGGACTGATGGGCTTTCTGGCAAGCTATTCAGGCATTGGAGAGAGCCTGTTCAATGCAGCAGATAAGTTTATCGGCCACAAGCGCGGCGGCATCGCCTCCTCGGTTCAAATTGCCTGTGCGGTTTTCGGGGCAATCTGCGGCTCCATCCCAGCGACAATGGGAACAATGGTAACCGTTGCCATGCCAGAAATGGAAAAACGCAGCTACAGGACAAGCCTTTCTACCGCGTGTATCGCGGCCGGCTCGTCCCTCTCGGTCCTGATTCCTCCCAGCGCAACGCTGATTATTTACGGCGTCGCCGCGGATGAATCCATAGGCCGCCTCTTCATGGCCGGCGTCATTCCCGGCCTTATTCTCATGCTGCTCCAGATACTTGCTATCTGGATTGTCGTCAAGCGCCACCCCGACTACGCCCCCATGTCGCTGAAATCCACCTGGAAAGAGCGCCTTATGGCAATACGTAGCGGCGGTCTGATAGAGGTTCTGATTATCTTCCTGCTCTCTATCGGCGGCATGTTCATCGGTTGGTTCACTCCTACAGAAGGCGCCTCCGTCGGCGCTGTAGGTATGCTTCTCATCGGCCTTATCGAGCGCAAAATCAACTGGAACAACCTCATGAAATGCCTGGTCCAGTCCGCGAAGCTTGCCGCCATGGTTTTCTTCATACTGACATGCGGCAGTATCTTCGGACGCATGTTCGCGCTCTCGGGTATTCCAACCCTGCTCGCCAGGTTTGTCTCTACCCTGGACGTTGCTCCCTGGATACTTATGGGCGTTATCATTTTAATCTACTTCATAATGGGCATGTTCATTGACGGCATAGCAATGATTTTGATTACAGTCCCCATATTTGCGCCCATCCTGTCCAGCCTCGGATACGACGGAGTGTGGTACGGTGTTTTGATTGTTCTTGTCCTGTGCCTCGGCGGGCTGACGCCGCCCGTGGGCCTGAACTGCTTCTATATGAAAGGCTTCTGCAAGGACGTCCCCTTAACAACCATTTTCAGCGGAGTGTGGCCTTTTGTTGCGGCAATAATTATCTGCATGATACTTATTATGGTTTTTCCGCAGCTTGCCACCTGGCTGCCCAACCTGCTTTACGGCGGTGCCGCCGTCACCGCATAGCTCATATGCAAAAAGAGCCGGCCGGATAAATTCCGGCCGGCTCTTTTGATATCGCTGTCGTACGTCTTACAGGCAGCGGTTTCCGCCGTTCATGAGGAAATTCTGCCCCGTCATGTACTCATTGCCGTCCGAGCACAGATACATGACAAAGGCGGCGGCATCTGCCGGATATCCCGGACGGCCCAGAGGAATGTTCAGGTCATTCCCGCCGCGGGAAATCTTATCCCCTCTGATTATGTCGTCAACATCAACGCCCCGCTTTTCGGCCTCAACCGCCGCCGTCGCGTCACGGAAGTTTGTGGCAAAGGTGAGCGGGCTTATTGCGTTCACCAGTATGCCGTCCGGAGCCAGTTCCTTTGACAGAGACTTCATCAAGCCGAGCACGCCGTGCTTGGCCACGCAGTAGGGAGTCATAAGCGGCGTCCCCTCCACACCGGCCTGCGATGAGAAATAAACTATGCGCTTGCCTGCCGTGCCACCAATCCGCATCGCCTTGACCACGGCCTGCGTCAGATAAAACACGCCGTTGAGATTCACATCCAGAACCAGCTTCCACGCCTCGGGGTCAAAGTCCTCCGTAAGTATGCCTGACGGCCCGCGAATCCCAACGGCATTAACGAAGAAATCGAGCTTCCCAAATTTGTCGATAGCCTCACCGGCGATTCTGCGGCACGCCTTTGGGTCAGCAATATCGCCCTCCACGGCAAGACCGCGAACGCCCAGATCCTCCATTTCCGAAACAATCTGCCTCAGCCCGCCCCAGCCGGCGTTCTCCTTCCTGACCGACGGAGGGACCATGAATTTGTCCGCGACAACCACGTCCGCGCCCTGTCGCGCAAATTCCATCGCAATCTCGCGGCCCATGCTCTGTGCCGAGCCCGCTCCGGTAACAAGAGCAACCTTCCCTTTAAAATCATATTTATACATAATTTCCACCTCAGACATTTATGTTTTCATGCTCTGCATTACCATTATAAAATTGCGCTCACAATTAGTAAACAAAATAAAACTTTGCCAAAGCACAACTCAAAGGTTGTATTGTCTTGCTCCGCTCATTCATTTGTATCTACCTCGTCCATATAAACCTTCTCCTACCGCGCCCTTCTTCGCCTCCTCTCTCGTCATCTCCCAGGGACAAAAGCCTCACTTCCCCTCCAGATAAAACCTCGCCAGACAAATCATAAAAACTATCATGTAATCCCCCTCTCTTTTTGCCCTTTCAATCATTTCCTCCATTTCCTCCCTCGTCATTCCCGGGTCAGCGCATATCTTCGCAATTACGGGAAAGCTTTTCATAGCCACGCGAAACGTGTACTGTCCCTCCTCCGGAAGCTCATAAAAAATCCTTATAAGCTCGCTCATCTTTTCTTCCACGTTTTTTTCTATCATTTTTCGCCTCCTTTTTAGTGTTGTCACCATGTTGTCTTTATCGTAAAAATGACATCACATTCTTGTCAATAGCTTTCCAGAAA
>CATJWG010000217.1 GCA_949744165.1 uncultured Eubacteriales bacterium
GCATTGCCAACAGATTTACAGTCTGCCCCCTTTGGCCACTCGGGAATTCCCCCATGTTATTGAATTGGAGCCGGCACTTACCGGACAGGCGTTGGAGCTGGTGGACGGACTCGAACCCCCGACCTGCTGATTACAAATCAGCTGCTCTACCAACTGAGCTACACCAGCAGAGCCGCCTTGCGGCAGAGAACTCATACCGGCGCGGAGACATTCCTCCTCACACACGGCCTTGTTCTCTCCGGCGTGCTTTCACACAACACCAGCAGGAAATATATTAGCAAAACACGAGAGGTTTGTCAACAATTATTTTTCGTATTTTTAAATTTTTTATAAGCCAGTACATAAAAACTCAGGAGGTAGATTATGGAGCTTAAACAGCTTGGCAGGGAATACGAACATTCCGCGCGTCTGTGCCGCGAGCGCGCCGCGGAGCTCAGGCTCGCCCTTGAAGGCGAAAAGCAGACCCAGTCGGAGTATATCGCGCTGCACCGAAGAATCACAATGCTTGAGACAATGGCAAGGCAGGCTGCGGCCACCGGCCGCTATCTGCTCAATTATTACGGAGAGGAAGTGCTTGAAATTGAACAGGATTCAAACGCAGGAATATCAAAGCTTGAGGCGCTTTTTGAAGAAGCTGGACAGCTCGGAAAGCCGGCTTCACCGTATGCTCGCCGCGGCCATAGAGCAGGAGCTGACGCCGCGCCAGGCGCAGATGGTGCGCATGTACTTTTTGGAGCAGCACTCAATACGGGAGATGGCTGCGATACTGGGCGTCTATCCCTCAACGGTGAGCCGCACGCTGGCCGCGGCTCGCACGAAGCTCAAGCGCTGCCTGCGCTACGGCGCAAAAGCCCTGCTTGACGGCGGGGACGAGGATGAGGACGAGCCGTACTGAGCGGGCGAGGCGGCGCAAATTTTCGCAAGGCTTGCAAAGCGGGTGAATCTGTATTATATTATAAAACTATAATACATACAATGCATATTGAGGATGTGGGACCTTTGTGGAAAAAAATATACGCTTTTATGGTAGCAGCGGCACTGCTTTTGCTGTGCGCCTGCGGGGGAGAGCGCGGGCCGGCGGCGACTGTGGACCCCTACGAGGGCATGGTGGAGGTCGAGTCCGGCTTCGGCACAAAGATGTGGGTACAGCTTTATGAGGACGTACCGGCAAGCACGCTCTCGCCCGCGGATTTTCGCAGAGACGGCGGCTTCATAAGCTACACCGGCAGCGAATATGAGGCCCTGCGCGGGGTAGATGTATCCGAGCACCAGGGGGAGATTGACTGGAAGGGCGTCGCCTCCGAGGGCGTAGATTTCGCGATGATACGCGCCGGCTACCGCGGCTATTCCCAGGGCGGCCTGTACGAGGACGCATATTTCGTCCCAAATATTGACGGCGCGACGGTAAACCAGATTGATATCGGCGTGTATTTCTTCTCCCAGGCTGTGACGCCGGAGGAGGCGGTCGAGGAGGCGGAGTACCTGCTCAAGCTGATTAAAAGCTACCGCTGTGAGGTGACGATGCCGGTTGTATTCGACTGGGAAAACATCGACAACGACGACGCTCGGACCGACGGTCTCGACGGCGCGACGCTGACGGACTGCGCGGTTGCTTTCTGCGAGCGGATAAAGCAGGCCGGCTATGAGCCGGCGGTATACGCCTACCGCTATTTAGCCTATTTCCTCTACGACCTTCCGCGGCTGGCGGACTATACTCTATGGGTAGGCGCGGTGGGCGAGGTCCCCGACTTTTATTACAAGCATGATATCTGGCAGTACTCGGCCGGCGGCACAGTCAACGGCATAGACGGGCCGGTGGACTTGAACCTTCTCTTCCGCGAAAAGCAGGAGGGCGAATCCGGCACGGCGCCTCCGTCCGAGGAGCCGGCGGCACCCACAGAGACCGCGCCCGTTTCCCTGCCGTCGGAGACCGCGGTCGAGCCGGCCGCATCTCAGGCACATACGTCGAGTGCGTCCGCTGGGACAAATGTTATTATTTTTGACGCGTCCGGCGAAACGGAAGTCTCCAGCTCTGCCGCGTCCGAATACTACATCATCGGATACGACGGCTGACACCATTTTGCGAAAAAATAAGACAGGCCCCCAAGGGGCCTGTCTTATTTCAGCGTCTTTTCAATATATCCCCGCACATCCTCGCGGGGGATATCCAGCGCGGCGGCAAGCTCGCCGAAAAGCAGCTCCTCCGCCTCCTTCATAAACCTTTCGTCTACCGCTCCGAATTTGCGCTTCTGCTCCTCGGCCTCCCGCTTCTTCGCGTACAGCGACATGGTAAGCTTGATAAGGTCCACGCAGTCATAGGTCTCCATGCAGGAGCGGTAGTGCTCCCGAAGCTGGTTGAGGTTGCGGTTGTGATATGCCTCCGGCTTCACCGTCGGTATGGAGCCTATCACGCGCTCGGCCTCCTCTTTGGAGATTATCGGCCGCGAGAAAACCTTTGTGCTTCCGACGGGAGTCGTGATGTTGCAGCTCTGATACAGAGGCTTGAGCACGTAATACATCTGCTCCTCGCTCATTCCGCGCTGCTTTACCGTGGTTATCTCCTCCACCCTGCAAACGCCGGTTCGCCCGTAGAGGATCAGCTCCCCTGCCTGATACATTCTTTCAAACCCTCCCATAAAAAATAAAAAACCTTCACTTCCGGCCCGGCGGCCGGCGCTTCGGCATTTCTTTCCTCCGCAAGCAGGTGTTATAAATGTTTTCCATCCCCGGGCACAATATCATGTGCCTGCATCGGCGGTCAACACACAGAATCCGGATTCTTCCGTGCGCCGCCGTGCGTCAACCACGGCCATTCCCTTCTTTTTGTCCGCCCCATGCGGACAGCGTTATACACTTATACACATTGCAATATCATTCTACCACATTTTCGGTAAAAAAGTAAATGGTTTTTTCAAAATTTTTACTTGTATTTTGCCTTTGCAGGGTCCATAATGATAATTTAAAATAAAACGGCTCTCCCGAAATATCTCGGGGGAGCCGAAAAATTTTCGCGCGGGTAAATAAAAAAAGCCCGCCGCGTTGTCTAACAGGTGAAGGATATATCCGACAGTCAACCAAAGGGAGGCGAGACGGAAATGGACACAGAGGAATTCGCCGCGAAGGTCGAGGGCATACGCGGCAAGCTTTACAAAACCGCGTACATCTACATGGGCTCGGAGCACGCGGCGCTCGACGCGTTGGACGAGGCGGTTTACAGGGCCCTGCGCGCCTGCAAAAAGCTGCGCCAGCCGGAGTTTTTTGACACATGGATGACGCGCATAGTGATAAATGAGTGCTGCAATGAGCTCAGGCACCGGAAAAAGCAGCTCAGTCTTGACGAAATACCTGAGGAGGCAGCAGAGCGCTTTGACGCGCTGCCGCTCAAGGAGGCGGTGAGGAGTTTGCCGCGGGAGCTCAGGGACCTTGTTATTCTGCGCTACTTCGCCGGCTACACGCTGCGCGAGACGGCGGAAATACTGGACATACCGCCCGGCACGGCGGCGACGCGGCAGAGACGCGCCCTGTCGTTGCTGCGCCTCGAGCTTGATACTTTTTCCTGAAGAAAACAGTATCCAAAAAGAATTTTAATGCGTTTCAAAGGCTCAGGAAAATTTTAGCCTGCCGCACAGCGACGGGGTGCGGCTTTGATTGGAGGTCTTCAAGTATGGACAGAAACGAGGAATATAAGCTGCTAATGGGCGAGCTTGACGCGCCCTGCAGCAGGGCTGAGGGGACCGTTGACCGCGCTCGGGCCCGCCTGCGCCGGCGGCGTATGCTCACGAGGCCCGCGGCTGCCGTACTGGCGCTGTTTGTCTGCTTCACTGCGCTGGTAAATCTGAGCGAGCCGGTGGCCGAGGCGTGCTCCGGAATACCGGGCCTGCGCGAGCTGGCGCAGGCAGTTACCTTTTCCCGCAGCCTCAGCGACGCGGTGGACAACGAGTATGTACAGCCCATAGAGCTGACGCAGACCGACGGGGATATTACCGCAACCGTGGAGTATCTGATAGTTGACCAGAAGCAGGTGACGGTGTTTTTCCGGCTGGAGTCGGAGGTGTATGAGTGTCTGACCGTGGACCCTGAGTTCCGGAACGCCGAGAGCGGGCACCTTGAGTCCTGCTCATACCACCTCAACGACTACGACGTGCCCATCGGCGAGCTGCAAAGCGTGACGATTGACTTTGTCTACGGCGATGTGCCGGACACAATGAGAATGTACCTTAAGGTTCGCGACGCGGGGAGCTGGTACGCCACCGAATCAGCGCCGGAGGCATCGTCCAACAGGTGGGACGAGGACAGGGACTACACCGAGCCGCAATACGCGGCGCGCTTTGACTTCCTGCTGGAGTTTGACCCCTGGTTTACGCAGCAGGGCAGGCACATTGAGGTAAATCAAACCGTGGAGCTGGACGGGCAGGAGATAATAATCCGGGACATTGAAGTCTATCCCAGCCATCTGCGGCTCAACGTGGAAGATGTGGAGAGCAACACGGCCTGGCTCAAGGGGCTTGAGTTCCGCATTGAGGCGGATGGCAAGGTATTCGACACAGTGAAAAACGGCATCACCGCCACAGGCATTGTGGATACGCCCATGATGACCTCCTATCGCGCGGACAGCACCTTCTTCTATGAGGCTGAGGAGCTGAAAATCGTGATAACGGCCGCGACATGGCTGGATAAGGACATGGAGAAAATCCGCGTTGACCTTGCCGGCGGCACGGCGGAGGTCATGCCCGAGGGCGCGGAGCTGGTGAAGGCCGAGCGGCAGGGCGAGCGCTGGATTGTGGCCGTGGGCGCCGCGATGCGCAACTGGGACGGCGACGAGACCGTACACAACTTCCACCAGATTTTCCTGGGCAACTACTTCGACGCCGAGGGAAACGAGTACCACATCAACACCTGGAGCAGCAATATCACGGGCGTCGGCTACGATGAGCGTCCCGGCTTCTTCTACGAGGAGTTTCCCCTGTACGACTACCCCTACGACGAGGTGTGGCTCTCTCCCGCGTACTCCCACTACTGGGTGGCGGAGGAGCCGGTGGAAATAACGATAAGCAACAAATAACACGAACAGCGCCCCGTTATTGGGGCGCTGTTCGGCTGTAGAAAAGCTTTTAGTTCAGCCTCTTTAAAACCTCGAGCACAAAGGCCCACAGCCTTTGGACCGAGCCTATATCCATGCGCTCGCGGGGGGTGTGGATATCCAAAATCGTGGGGCCGGCGGACACGCAGTCGAGCCCCGGCAGCTTTTTGGCAAATATACCGCACTCGAGTCCCGCGTGAAAGGCCATCACCTGCGGCTCGGCTCCGTACTGCTCGCGGTAGACCCGGCGCATCAGACCGCACAGGGGAGAGTTCTTTTTGTACTCCCACGCGGGGTAGTCGCCGTACAGCTCCAGCTCTCCGCCCAAGCGTGCGCACAGGCGTTCGAGCTTCTTTAAAAGCGCGGCCTTCTCGCTGTCAACACTGCTGCGCACACAGAAGCCCGCGCGAAGCGTCTCTCCGTCGAGCCTGAGCGTTCCAAGGTTCAACGAAGTCTGAACAAGTCCCGGGATATCCGCGCTCATGGACTGCACCCCGTTTGGGACAAGAGTCAGCGCGTCAATAACAGCGCCGTTGTCTGCCGCGCACACGGCCTCAAGCATGGCGCTCTCCCCCGCCTCCGCGCGCAGAAACACTCCGGGGTCGGCGGTGCTCAGCTCGCTTTTGATAACCTCCTCAAGTTCCCGTGCTGCCTCCAGCGCCGCGTCCGTCCGCTCCGGCTCCACGGCGATAACCGCCCGCGCCTCGGCGGCGATTGCATTGTCCGCCGCGCCGCCGGAAAGGGACACAAGGCGCAGCGGCGCGCGTTCGCTTATTGCAAGCAGCGCGCGGCCAAGCAGCATGTTGGCGTTGCCTCGGCACTTGTCTATCTCCTGTCCCGAGTGTCCGCCCTGTAAGCCGCCGATGGTCAGCGTGACGGGCCGTGCCGCGAGCGTCTCACGTCGGGCCGGCAGCACACAGGTCGCACGCACACCGCCGGCACAGCCGGCGACGAAAAGTCCCTCCTGCTCGGAGTCAAGATTGAGCATCCTGCGTCCCCGAAGCGGCGACACGTCCAGTCCCGACGCACCGCCCATGCCCGTCTCCTCGTCCACTGTCAGCACAACCTCAAGCCGCGGGTGCTCAAGGCTGTTATCGTCCAGCAGCGCCAGAGCCATGGCCACGGCTATCCCGTCGTCTCCGCCGAGCGTGGTGCCGCGGGCAAAGATGTAATTTTCATCGCAGTCAAGCTCAAGACCCTCGGTTTTAAAGTCGTGCGCGCTGCTGGGGTCACGCTCGCACACCATGTCAAGATGGCCCTGCACGATGAGGGCGGGGACGCCCTCGCGTCCCTTTGACGCGGGCTTTATGATTATTATGTTGTTTAATTCGTCCTGACGGTACTCCAAGCCGCGCGCACGCGCGAAGGCGGCGCAGAAATCGCTTACCGCTTTCGTGTTCCCGCTGCCGCGTGGGACGGCGCTTATATCTGCGAAAAAGCCCGTCACACACCGTGGCTCCATGTCTCTGACGTTCATTCAAAGGTCTCCTTTCGCCCCTTTCTTCGGGGTAACGATAATGATAGCACAAAATTTTTCCGTGTTCAATCGTTACAGACCGTCGAATTTGTGTATTGCAAATTCTTGTAAAATGTAGGATAATAGGATTGAATTAATTTGACTGTGTCCGGGCGAGAGTCCGGAAATTACAGAATCCTCCGTGAGGTGATAGAAAGGATGTATTTTAACAGCGAACAGATTGTCACGTGGACGCAGACTTTCCTGAGAATGCAGCATGACGTCACGCTTGCCGAAGCAAGCGCCGTGCAGCTGCACGACTGCCTGGCCCAGGTTATCATGATGGGCATTCATGACGACTGGTCGAAAAACAAGAAGGAGCGCGGAAAAAATCGCCACGCATACTACTTCTCCGCCGAATACCTTGTCGGACGGCTGGTATACTCCAACCTGTACAATCTCGGCCTGCTCGAGGAGCTGCGCACCCTCTTTGCCGAGAAGGGCGCGGACCTTAACTGCCTTGAGGAGATTGAGGACGCAGCCCTTGGCAACGGCGGCCTCGGCCGTCTCGCGGCCTGCTACCTCGACAGCGCGGCCACCTGCAACATCCCCCTGACCGGCTACGGACTGCGCTACCGCTTCGGCCTGTTCAAGCAGCGCTTTGAAAACGGCGCGCAGAAGGAGCTGGCCGACGACTGGACCAAGTTCGGCGACCCATGGAGCATCCGCCGCTACACCCATTCGGTTCGAATTCCCTTCCCCGACCATGTGGTCATTGCCGTGCCCTACGACATGCCGGTTATCGGCTACCGTAACGGCAACGTCGGCACTCTGCGCCTGTGGCAGTGCGAGGCTGAGGATGAGCTGGACTTCGACGCCTTCAACGCCCAGCAGTATGAGCGCGCGCTCGCAGCAAAAAACAAGGCTGAGGACATCACCCGCGTGCTCTACCCCAACGACAGCACC
>CATJWG010000218.1 GCA_949744165.1 uncultured Eubacteriales bacterium
GTTTCCGGACAAATATGTGCTAAAATAAATATTAAACAAATTACACATCTTACACATCGCTGAGGAACGGTAACAATGGAACACATAATTGCGTGCGGAGACACGCTTGAACTGATAAAATCTGTGCCTGAAAAATCCATAGACCTGCTTGTAACCTCGCCGCCTTACTGGGCAAAGCGGGTTTACAACGGCCAGGGCGAGATAGGCTCAGAGGAAACCCCCGAGCTTTATGTCAAGCGCCTCGCCTGCTTTTTTGATGAGCTGCGTCCCTATCTCAAGCCGGAGGCCGATGTTTTCATCAACCTCGGCGACACCTACTTCGGTTCCGGCGCGGGGGCCTGGAACAAATATCTCGACGAAAACGGCAACATCACTCAGGCGCAGCGCGACCGCAAGGAGAAATATTTCACCACCAAGCCGCTCCAGCCAAAGATAAAGCAAAACGGACGGCTTTACCGGAACAAGCAGCTCCTGCTCATACCCTCGCGCTTTGCCATTGAAATGCAGGATCACGGATGGCTGCTGCGCGACGATATCATCTGGCAAAAACCCAACCGCATACCGGCCAGCGTTACCGACCGGCTCAACAACACCTATGAGCATGTATTCCACTTTGCTCTGAACAAAAAATATTTCTTCAACCTCGACGCGATAAAGGTTCCAAGCGCCAGCGGTGGAATGAAAAATCCCGGAGACGTATGGGCTATAAAAACTCAGCCTCTAAAGGGCAATCACACAGCCACCTTCCCCGAAAAGCTTATTGAGCAGATTGTATTGTGCGGCAGTCCCCGCGGCGGCACGGTACTCGACCCATTCCTTGGCACCGGAACCACCTGGGTCGTTTGCCAAAGGCTGGGCCGCCGCTGCGTCGGCTTTGAGATAAACCGCGAATTTTTCGACTTTGCCCGCGAGCGCTTCGATGACAGCTGTCAGTCTGTCCAGTTCCGGATAGAGGATTTGTAAAGTATGACGGCGCGGAAAAATCCGCGCCGTCATACTTTATACTCTTATGTGTCTTTCGTACAAATGTGTTTTAGCTCCCTGCTTTATGCGAAACTTTGTGCCGTGGTTGTGCCCCGTGCGAGCATCAAAGTCCACGAAAATTTCTCCCCGCTCCAAAAGATTGAGAAAATTCTCCAGCGTAGGGTCAACATATGCCTCGAGCTCATTGTATTTGAAATATTCCGCTCCGTTCTCCCGCTTTGTATCCGCCCTGACATACATAAGGTTGCGCAGCTTTGTCCCGAGTGTTTCGTCTATACACTCAAAGTCCCAATAAGGCTGCGGCTCTATACTGCCTGTGCCTGCGGCCGCCTTTACGCCCTCAAGCCAGTGCGCGTGTCGCCCGTCAACCATCGTCCAGTCAAAGCTGACAAAAACACGCTGCATATCATAGTCCACATCCACCGTAAACCCCCTGTCGCTATATGCAAGGGTGTTTATTGTCTGGCGAAAGCTTCTCCCCCCTGCTGGGTAACGCCCGCCTGCCTGCTTGTGAGGCCAGCCGTACCACGGCAGGAGAACGCGCGCCACAACGCCAGCGGCCCGCGGCTCCGGCTCGCTGTGAAACAACGTGAGCAGCGCGTCGGTTCTTGAGCGCTGGCTTTTCAGCTCCCACGTCCCAAAATCAGGAAGCCGTAGGTTGTTCTCCTCCACATTCAGAAGGTCCTCGAGTGTATTCCCAACGCCGCCGACATTGCCCGGCCGCCGGTTCTTCACCCACCCCATGGACTTTATCTCCCCAAGCCGTATTTTAAGCTGCCCCAAATCCTGTTCGCGCATATCGTTCCCCCCCCCTTTTTTTCATAATACCAGCTACATGATTGTCCACGCAACCGTTTTACATAAATTTTGCCAAAATTCTCTTCTGCACAAATAAATTCTCTTCCATTGTGCGATGAAGTGTAGTATGATAATTACACTGACAAGTCTGATTGAGAGGAGCAAAAAAATGGTTTTCGACAACAACCACGGCGGCGACTACGGCAAGTTTTTTGTCCAGCAGCTTCAGGTGCCCGATGGGGCGGTTCCGGAGGGTTTCAAGCCGATTTATGAAACCTTCGCAAAGCGTATACTCTGGATGGACAGTGACGTATGCCCCGGCGCTTTCCAGATGAACACCTCCTGGTACCACAGCGTGCCTGAACGCGACCCGCTGTTCAATGAACATGTACACGACGACACGGACGAGCTCATAGGCTTTTTCGGCAGCGACCCCAAACATCCCTACGACCTGTGCGCTGTGTTGGAATTCACCCTTGCCGGCGAGACCCACCGGCTGGACAAAAGCACGATGATTTATGTCCCCGCGGGACTGCCGCACAATCCCCTGCGAATTATCAGCGTACAGAAGCCCATTTTCCATTTCTCCGTTGTACGAACCGCAAAATACGACGGAGAGCAGACGTATAAATAGAAAAATCTGAAGACGTGCCGGAAAACAGCTCGCAAAATATCCTCTGAGCTCTTACATCGTCTCTTTTTAGTCCTAAAGGCTGACTATCGCTGAGCATCACCTCTAACCGATGAAAAAGGGACAACCCCTGTAGTCTCAATGACTACAGGGGTTGTCCCGCTTTTGCGGTGGTGGAGACTGACAGACTCGAACTGTCGACCTCACGCGTGTGAGGCGTGCGCTCTAACCAGCTGAGCTAAGCCTCCCTGCTTGCTGAAGTATTATAGCACACCGCGCACAAGATTGCAAGAGAAAAAATAAACATTTTTACTTTTTTCCCAAATTACGTCCGACTTCACTTTCCCACGCGTCTGCGCCTCTCCAGACTCAGGCCCGCACCGGCCAGTATCACCGCTGCCACCACACATGCTATGGTTGTGAGCACGTATACATTCTGCGCCGTATGCCAGCCGCCCCAGAGCATGAAATCAATACCACCCCAGGCCCCATATGCCCCGTGTACAAAATTCTCCGGCATAACCACTGTAAAAGCCCAAGGGAAAAGCGCATTCCACATCCCTGTCCACGCGCAGCCCGCTGCGGCGCGGAAGCACCCGTTCACAGGCAGATACCGTGCCGCGGCCATCACGCCCCATGGCAGGGACAGGCACACCAGAGCCACAGGCAGGCTATCACTCACAAACGAGCGCGGGGAAGCCACCAGCAACGTCAACATAAGGCCAAGGGTCTGCGCCGCGAAATACAGCAGTAGCTTGTGCCGGCAGAAGGGCTCCGGCAGCGGAAGCTGGCACAGCAGCACCGGCACTATCACAAAGCCCAGCCCAAACAGCACGCTCACCGAGGCAACAACGAACCATGTCCCGCCCGTATACAACCGGCAAACCAACAGCAGGAGTATCAGCAGCGCAGTCTCCGCAATCAGGTATACGGATGTCTTTCGCCCGTTCATCCACTCCGGAGGCGGCGTCGCGCGAAGTACAAATGGGCCAAATACCAGCGTCAGGCCGAACAGCACCGACACTGCGGCTACGGTGAACCAGGCCCCGTGCGTATAGAGGCAGCACACAAGAAGCAGCACCTCCAGGCTCACCGTAAAGCATCCAAAGGTTATTGCCGCACTGTAATGCTCCAGCTTCTGAAAAAGAGCGGCTACCGCGGGCGTAAGCGTAAGTGAGGCGCAAACCATAAGAGACGCCCATACGATGAAAAACCAGCTCATCCGGTGCTGCACCGCTAAATTCACAACCGCGCAGGTCAACAGCGTCACGCCGTAAAGCAAATATTGAGCTACCCTGTAGGTTTTCGCCAGACGCAGATATTTCTGCGCCAGGCGCTCGCTGTTGCGCGAGCCCGTGTCCTCGCTGCCGGTGAGCAGCTCATGCTCCGACACCTCGAGCACCTCACAGATGTTGCATATAAGCGTTATATCTGGGTAGCTCAGCCCGCGCTCCCATTTGCTGACTGCCGAGTCTGTAACGTACAATTGCTCAGCCAGTTCGTGCTGCGTCATACCCAACTCACGGCGGCGCTGAAGTATGTACATGCCAAAGGTTTTCTTATTTTCCATAATATTCACTTCCCAAAACGCCGCTCACGGCGGCGGACTCGGGCCCCGAGGGGACCTTAGTCCACAATATACGCCGCGGCTGGGAAAGTCAACAAAAACGCGTCACATTGCAGCTCGACTGTTAGGAAAGTCCTGATTTTTCAAGGATTTACAGACTTGCTCGCTTGGAGTACAACGCTGTAATTGCAGTGTTCGACCCGTTGGGTATTAAAGCCGTGAGCGTCAAGGTATGCGCCCTTATCCGCGCGATAAAACGCCTTGAAGCCGCCGCTGTTCAGCCGTTCTCCGAGATATAAAGGCGCGAATTTTATGCGCCGGCGAATCCCCCTCTGGCGCTCCCACTCAATCACAATAACACTTCCGCCGGTCCTGAGCAGGCGACGTGCCTCCCCAAGAAGCGCAGAGCTGAAATCCTCAGAGTTCTCATGTAGCACAAGCCCGAGAACAATGCAATCAAACGACCCATCCGGCAGGCGTGTATTCGTCCCGTCCGCGCACAGCAGGCGAACGTTTTTTACTCCGGTCAGGGCAAGCTTCCTATCCGCCGCACGGAGCATTTCTCCAGAGCGGTCTATTCCTATAATCTCAAGCTCAGGACACTCCTGAGCCGCGGCAAATGTATTTTGCAGCGTACCACAGCACAGGTCCAGAACCCTGGCTCGACCGACAGGCAGCATCTCCATAACAACCTGGCGTGGATTTTTGCCTCTTTCCGAGAAGTAGACTGAATCAAGCCAGTCATAGAGGCTTGCAATTTTATCATATTTGTCCATTTTTACGCTTTCCATGTTACAGAACACAAAAAAGATTCCTAATCGAGGCAAAAAAGAATGGTATGTACATGCAAAACAGGCTCATACGCTCCCAGATACCTGAGTAGGCCAGTGCGGTGTCTCTGAAGCGGTCCTTTTCGCCCATGATGAATACGGCGAAAAAGCACAGTGCAAGGACAAAAGCAACGGAACTGACGATTCCAGCGGCCCGCTCTGAACACGCAAACGCAAAAAGCGCGTCGGCAAGCGGGAAAAACAGCAGAGCTGTGAAGCCCAGGGCCGAGCCCACGCCGTGGATTTTCGAGGCGGCCGTTACCTCTTCCCTACTTTCGTTGACACTGAAAAATCCGGATATCAGCCCGGCTCCAATGGCAAATACACCTATGGTGACCAGCAGCGCCTCCGCGAGCACAGGGTGCTCCATAAGAGCGGCGTCCCAGCGCGCTAAGGCTGTACAGGCAAGAAAGCATCCCAGCCAGACAAGCCAGGCATTGTAAATGGCGCGCACAGGGCTTCTCGGGCTGCCGAGGACACTCATAACCATTGTTTGCGGCCTGTAAGCTTTATAAAACCGGCCCAGTATCCAAGGCAGAATAAATTCACCGCTTACCGTGAATAAAAGCAGAGCGTTGAAAGCGGGATTCAGGAGCAGATTTTTCACCGGCTTTCTCCTTAAAAAATTTTCAGGCGGTCTCCAACAAGAAGACCGCCCTCAATAATATGGTGACCCGTACGGGAATCGAACCCATGTTACCGCCGTGAAAGGGCGGTGTCTTAACCTCTTGACCAACGGGCCTAAAAAATGGGGCGCCAAACTTTGGCGCCCCAATGGTAGCGGCGACTGGATTTGAACCGGTGACACCCCGGGTATGAACCGAGTGCTCTAGCCAACTGAGCTACGCCGCCATTCCTGCCAAACAGCAATAGTTATTATACAAAACACTCGTCCATTTGTCAACTGTTTTAGCAAAAAATTTTTGATTTTTTTGTCCTCTTTTCACTGAACAGGGCTCCACAGGGTTTACGTGCCACGTACCCGCAAAGAAAATCATGTCCGTTTTCCTGAGGATATCTGCCTCGGGAAAAGCTCTCTGCATACAGCGAATACCGAGCCTTTAGCCAAATCGACGCGAAACAATTCTAATCCCCTAACAATAAAGGCCGCCCTAAGGCGGCCTTTATTATTGCTTAAGGCAGATATTCCGTCGGGTCTATGCTCTCACCGTTCAGGGACATTGAGAAATGCAGGTGCGTTACCTCGCCTATCTCGCACAGGGCAGTGTCACCCACAGATCCTATAACCTGACCGGTTATCACGCTGTCTCCGGCCGCCACTGTCGGCACGGACGCAAGGTTTGAGTAGGTGCTGACAAGTCCAGCACCGTGGTCAACGACCACCGTGGTACCATACAGGTCGTCCTCGTAAACATCGCTCACTACACCGGAGCCGGCGGACTTTACCTGAGCACCGAGCTCGGCGGCCAAGTCCACGCCGTCATGTGTTCTCCAGTCACGCATTGTACGGTTGTACACCAGCGCGGTCATGCTGTAGCCGTTTTCAATCTCGCCTGAAATAGGCCAGATGAAAAAGTCTGCGGAGGCCGTTGACGTCTCCGGCACAGGTTCCGTTGAGGGAGAGGGAGCTTCGGGCACAGGCGTGGGGTCAGGCGTCGGCACCGGTTCGGACGGAATTTCAACCGCCGCACTCGGCTGCGGCTTTGGCGCGGGCGTCGGGACCGGTTCAGTTACAACTGGATAATCCGTCTTGCCGGTTTGTACGCTCTCGTCGTTTTCCTCGAGTGTAATATCAAGGCCGCTGTTGTCTACATCAGTCTCTCTCCCAGTGAGCATCGCCCAGGCTGAAACGCCTATCACGCTTACGCACAGGAAAAGGACTATGTAGAAGCCCTTTCCCGCGAAGAACGCTTCGAGCCCTTCGCCGAAGCTTTTCTTCTTATCCATTTTTATTACCTCCAGACAAAAATAAGGTTGTACTGGTAGTTTCACCCCAGCCAACCTTATTTATACATTCGTCCGGAGGTTTTTTCTTCAGATTGTTTTCACCCTGTTCCCACGTGGCTTTATAAGCCCCGTGAGCATTGCTATGCTGACAAGGATAGAACAAATCGTGAACACGTCGAAGGTAAAAGCAACGTAGTTGCGCATGGCAAAGTCGTACACCACCCACATGGACTGGGTACCTGCCATGATACATTTGAGGAACACAGGATTTTTAGTATCTAAGCAGAAGGTGTAGACGATGGTTGCTAAAATCGGCAGAATCTCCAACGCCCCTCCCCGACTGACAAGAAGCGTCAGCGCAACCTGAACGACGGAAAAACCAACTTTCAAGGCCAAAGACATGTTGCGGTTCACGCAGCATAGATTGCGTACTATGCTTATAAAATTAGATATACAACCGCTTAAGCCGCCGAGCAGTAGATTACTCAGTCCCATGAGTCCGAACTGGGCACACTGGGTCAGCAGCAAACGTCGCTTATCACGTATAAGTCCGATGCCTACCATTATAAACGAGGCCGCAAGGGCAATGGCATTGGCAATTATTGTTATATTATCCATTTTAATTCTTCCTTTTCTTCCTCTACAGGGCGCAGACCCCGGCGCCGAAGCAATGAACAGTTTTGATTGTCGTATATGAATTAGTCCGTTATAGCTCCCGACATCTGAAGCAGAGAGATATTAATACAAAAGCTTGTTAAAGTCAATATGTTTTTTTAAAAGACTTTCAGCCTAATGGCGCTGCACCAAGCATCAAATTACAATTCAAGGTTACAAAATATGTACCGACTTTACGAATCAAATAAAATTTTTCAAATATCTATTGACTAAATCTCTCAGGCGTGCTATTATATAAAAGCTTTCATCAAGCAAATGTTCAATTCAATATCGCGGGGTAGAGCAGCTGGTAGCTCGTCGGGCTCATAACCCGTGGAGTCACCACCACTTCCCCTAA
>CATJWG010000219.1 GCA_949744165.1 uncultured Eubacteriales bacterium
CGTAGGTTACGTAGTCGTAGTCGTAGTGCGTGCGGCAGTGGATACAGTGGGTGGCGTCAGATATCTCGGGTGGCTGGGTTTCACGCGCGGCACTTTTGTCCACGCCGAAGAACACGGCTTTATTCGGCAGGTCCTCCGCAAGTGATGAGCACAGCGAGCAGTCCGCGTTCAGGCAAAGCAGTGCGCCGGGCACGCTTTTCAGGCCCTCGCGTATGTTCTCAAGGGTGTGGGTGACTTCGCCATAACGGTCGAGCTGGTCGCGGAAAAGATTCGTCACAACTACAACTTCGGGACGGAGCTGGGCAAATGTCCGGCGGGCGGCGGCCTCGTCGCACTCGATAACCGCCCACTGCTTTCGGCATTTGCCGCTGAGGGTGCTGTGCATGGCAAACTCGGTGGTTATGCCGCTGAGGAGATTGGCTCCGCTGCGGTTGGCAACACAGTCGATGCCGCGGTCCAAAAACGCCTGCTCAACCATGCGGGCGCTGGTGGTTTTGCCGTTGGTGCCCGTTATGGCGACGGTGCGCACTCCGCGCGTGAGTATGGACAGGAGATTGGGGCATATTTTAAGCGCGATGCGGCCCGGAAAAGCGGTTCCGCCGCGGTGGACAAGGCGGATGCCGAAATGCAGCACGCGCACGGTGAGTATTCCCAAAAAAGCTCTTATGTTCATAGTTTTATCATTCCACTGTCACAGATTTGGCGAGATTGCGGGGCTTGTCGATATCGCAGCCTCTTTGCAGGGCTATGTAGTAGGCGAAAAGTTGGAGCGGGATTATACCAAGGCTTGGCTCCAATACGGGGTGAGTCTCCGGAACGGTCAGGATATTTTCCGGCTCGACCGTTCCTGACAGCTCCCCGGCTCTGCCCTCGGCAGTCAGGGCCACGACGCTTGCGCCGCGGGAGATTACCTCGACAACATTGCTCATGGCCTTGTCAAAAAGCGGCAGATATGTGCACAGGGCCACGACAAGGGTGCCGGGCTCGATAAGCGAGATTGTGCCGTGCTTGAGCTCGCCGGCGGCATAGGCCTCGGAGTGGATATACGATATCTCCTTTAGCTTGAGGGACCCCTCCAGCCCTAATGCATAGTCGAGATTACGGCCGATGTAGAACACCGACTCGTGATTAAAGCACCTGGACGCAAGATATTTTATGCGTTCTGTGTCGGCAAGCACGCGTGCGGCCTTTTCCGGCAGCAGGCGCAGCTCGGCGACTATTTCATCGTACTGCTCAGGCTCCATTTTACCCAGGAGCCCGGCAAAGTACACACCCAGCATATTCAGCACCGCAAGCTGAGTGCTGTACGCCTTGGTGGTGGCAACGGCTATCTCGGGACCGGCGTGGGTATACACCACGTCGTCCGACTCACGGGCAATGGAGCTGCCTACAACGTTGACAATCGACAGTATCCGCGCTCCGCGGCTTTTTGCCTCGCGCAGGGCGGCCATGCTGTCAAGCGTCTCACCGGACTGGCTGATAACTATGACGAGAGTGTCCTTGTCTATGAGCGGGTCGCTGTAGCGAAGCTCGGAGGCCAGAACGGTCTCGGTTGGAATACGGGTCAGGCGCTCTAAATTGTACTTGCCTATCATACCCACATGGTAGGATGAGCCGCAGGCGGCGATATATATCTTTTTAAGCTTCCTTATGTATTCTTCACCGATTTTCAGTTCCTCAAACACAACACGTCCGTCCTTTACGCGTGGGTAGATTGTCGCGCGAAGAGCCTCGGGCTGCTCCATTATCTCTTTGAACATAAAGTGCTCATAGCCGCCCTTTTCCGCGTCGGACACGTCCCAGTCCACAGTATGGCGCGGCTTTTCCACGCGGCGTCGAAGCGCGTCATACACCTCGACGCTGTCCTTTGTGACGACTGCAACCTCGCCGTCGTCCATGTATGACACCTCATGGGTATACTTTATTATGGCGGTGACGTCCGAGGCAATAAAATTGCAGTTCCCGCCGTAGCCGATTATCAGTGGCGCGTCCTTACGCGCGGCAACGAAACTGTCGGGAGTGTCCGCACACAGGATGCCGAGGGCGTAGGCCCCCTCAATACGATGGAGAACCTTATACACGGCAGAGATGAGGTCCTCGCCGCCGGAGAGATAATATTCAAGGAGCTGGGCCACAACCTCGGTGTCCGTGTCGGACTGGAATGTCAGTCCCTTTTGCCGGAGAAACTTCTTTATCTCGGCATAGTTTTCGATTATGCCGTTATGTACCACGGCGATGCGGCCGTTTTCGCCCACGTGGGGGTGGGAATTTACGTCGTTGGGTTCGCCGTGGGTGGCCCAGCGGGTGTGGCCGACGCCTATCACGCCGTCAAGAGCGCGGCCGCTGTCGGTCAGCTCGTTGAGGGCGCTCAGGCGGCCCTTCGTCTTTTTCACGCACAGTCCGCCGCCAGGTGAGAGCACCGCGACGCCGGCCGAGTCGTAGCCGCGGTATTCAAGGCGGGCGAGGCCGTCAAGCAGTATGGGGCCGGCCTGTCGGGAGCCGGCGTAGCCTACTATTCCGCACATATATTTTTCTCCTTGACACGATATTCATTTTGCGAAAAACGCTGGTATATTTTATGCGCCGCTGCGCGGGGTCGTTACGGCACTGAGCGCGGCTTAAGTTGATATTATACCATTGAGGCGAGAGCGAAAGGGTATAATGGCCATGCGCGTATGTGCGGCCAGAAATCAAGTGTAATAACTGCACGGCGGTTATTATAGCACGAAACCGGCTGGTGAACAAGCTATATTTGCCATATTGTCGAAGCTGATTTATTGGGGGGCTGCCTTTATGGTCAGCCCCCCCAATAAATCGGACGTTATGAATCAATTTTATATTTTCTATTTGGTTTCCTTTTAATTCTCAATAGCCTGATAAAATCATCAAACAGTGAAGTATCTATCGGCTCAAACATCATCCATTTTCCATCATGATAAGTTTGAGTTTCATCATAAATTCTTTGAACTTCCTTTGAGTAATTTTCTCTATCTTTTTCAAATTCCAAGCGCTCATCTTTTCCTAAGATAATCATAAAGCCTATACAGTTTTCTCTCGCATATAATGCACACAGGGTTTTTCCACCCCTGCGGTATTTATATTCATATGTCCATGCTTTACCGCCTCTGCCCCACAAACAATCCATATCATACTTTTCATCAATTAAGGCACATAATTTATTCCATACCTCATATAAAGATTCTCCAACTAAAGTCGTCATTTGTCCTGCATCAGGTATTATATCAAGCATGATAGCCTCCTCTATAATTTCAAATTTACCAGTTTTATTATAGCCCAAGCTCTGTTTTAATTCAATTTGTTTATCGAAATCTCCGGACTGCATGACGGCAGCGGCTTTTACGGAGACTACCGCAAACAAGCTTGAAATTACTGGTGGAAGCGGATATAATAGGCGCAAAGCGCCTATTATACTTAACTTTTAGCCGCGCATACGCGCATGGCCATTATACCATTTCGGCCTTGCCTCCATGGTATAATTGGCGCGTAAAGGAGATGACTGTTATGAAGGACGGATTTATAAAGGTTGCGGCGGCGTCCGTGGACACGGTTGTGGCGGACGTTTCGGCCAATGTCGCGAGTATAAAGCAGAGAATCGCTCAGGCGGATGCGCTGGGCGTGAATCTCCTGGTTTTTCCAGAGCTCTGCGTCACGGCCTACAGCTGCGGGGACCTCTTTTTCTCTGAGGCACTGCTAAACGCGGCGGCGGACGCGCTGGCAGAAATACGGGATTTTACGGCGGGGCGTTACCCGCTGGTTATAGTGGGCGCGCCGCTGAGGCACCGCGGCAAGCTTTACAACTGCGCGGCGGCGCTGTCCGGCGGTCAGATTTTAGCGGTGGTACCAAAAACGCACCTGCCCAACCACGCGGAGTTTTACGAAAAGCGGCAGTTTGCCTCCGGCGCGGAGATACGCGCTCAGAGCATAAGCGTATGCGGCGAAGCGGTTCCCTTCGGCACGGATATTCTGCTGCGGCATGAGAGCATGGACGGATACCTCGTGGGAATTGAGATATGCGAAGATTTGTGGGCCCCCTGTCCGCCGAGCACGGGACTGTGCGCGGCAGGGGCTACGGTTATCGCCAATCTGTCGGCCTCGGACGAGCTCACGGGCAAGGCGGAGTACCGCCGGCTGCTGCTGCGCTCGACCTCGGCGCGGCTTTTATGCGGCTATGTGTGCTGCAACGCGGGACCAGGTGAATCGACGCAGGACGCGGTATTTTCTCAGCACCATCTGATAGCGGAAAACGGCGTGCTTTTAGCGGAAAATCCGCCCTTCGGCGGCACGGAGCTGACGGTCAGCGAGATAGACGTACAGCGTCTTTGGGGCGAGCGGCGCAGGAACACGAGCTTTGAGCCGGACATATCGGGAGTGTGGAGGGATGTTGTATTCGCACAGGAGACACGCTCCACGGCGCTCACTCGCACGATGGCGAAAAACCCTTTTGTTCCTCCTCAGGACGGTCAGCGGGCAGAACGCGCAGAGTCTATTTTGCGCATACAGGCTCACGGGCTGAAAAAGCGGCTGGAGCACACGGGGGCGAAAACCGCGGTTATAGGAATCTCCGGCGGGCTGGACAGCGCGCTGGCGCTGCTGGTGACGGCGCGGGCCTTCGACCTGCTCGGCAGGGCGCGGGAATGCATCACGGCGGTGACGATGCCCTGCTTCGGCACCACGGAGCGCACGCGCTCGAACGCGGAGACGCTCTGCTCTCTTTTGGGCGTGAGCTTCAGGACGGTGGATATAGGGAACGCTGTTAAGGGACATTTCAAGGATATCGGTCACGACCCCGAGTTACGGGACGTGACATACGAAAACGCGCAGGCGCGCGAGCGCACGCAGGTAATAATGGACATCGCCAACGATTCGGGTGGTCTGGTGGTCGGCACGGGGGACCTGTCGGAGCTGGCGCTGGGCTGGGCAACCTACAACGGCGACCACATGTCTATGTACGGCGTTAACGCCGGCGTGCCGAAAACACTGGTGCGCTATATTGTCAGCTATGAGGCTGAGCGCGCGGGGGGCGGGCTCGGCGCGGTACTGCGGGACATTATAGACACGCCGGTGTCGCCTGAGCTTTTGCCCGCGTCGGGCGACGGAGAGATTGCCCAGCGCACGGAGGAGCTTGTTGGCCCCTATGAGCTGCACGACTTTTTCCTTTACTACCTGCTGCGCTTCGGCTTCTCCCCAGGGAAGATTTACCGGCTGGCGAGGTATGCTTTCGGAGACGAGTATAGTGCGGAGACTGTGAAAAAGTGGCTTCGCGTTTTTGTGCGGCGGTTTTTCTCGCAGCAGTTCAAGCGCTCGTGTATGCCGGATGGGCCGAAGGTGGGTTCGGCGGGCCTTTCGCCGCGCGGAGACTGGCGTATGCCGTCGGACGCGGCGGCAGCAGTCTGGCTGAGACGGCTCGAGTAAATTTGACGCTACAAAGCCGGCGTCAAAAATGCTGCCGGCTTTGGATATTTTTCCGTTTTCGGCAGAAGCTATTTGGCGAGGTGAGAAAATGGACAACAATCTTTTGAACAGTCTGCCTATGGGCTTTGGTATGGCTCTTGCGGCAAACGCCGAGGCCTTGGACAGCTTCGCAAAATTGAGCGAGGAACAAAAGAAAAAGGTACTCGACGGCACGCAGTATATACGCTCAAAGCTTGAAATGCGCAACTACGTCAACCAGATTGCCGAAGGCGGGATGCTGTAAAAATGTGCTCCGAAATTTTTCAGACCGCGCTGGCGTCGCTGTTGTCGATGGCGGTACTGTTTGTGATAGCCAAGCTTATCGGGCACAAGCAAATTTCACAGCTTGATTTGTTCGACTATATAAACGGCATCACCGTCGGCTCTATTGCCGCGGAGCTGGCTACGGAGCTGGAAAACCCTCACAGGCCGCTGACTGCGATGATTATATACGGCATCGTGACGGTGGTGCTCAACCTTGTTTCCAGCAAGTCCATGCGTATGCGAAAGTATCTCAACGGCACGCCGACAATAGTCATGAGCGGCGGGAAGCTCTACCGGCGAAATATGAAGAAGGCAAAGCTGGACCTGAGTGAATTTATGGTGCTGTGCCGTCAGGCTGGGTATTTTGATTTGAGTCAGATTGAGATGGCGGTGTTCGAGTACAACGGCAGACTGACTATTCTGCCGACGTCCGACTCGCGGCCGCTCACGCCGGCGGACATGGGGCAGGCGCCTGCTGCGGCGGGAATATGCACGGAGCTCATAATGGACGGGCACATCATGGATTCCAACCTCCAGCGCATGGGCAAAGACAAAACGTGGCTGGAAAAGCGCCTGCGGGAGCAGGGTTTTAAGAGCGCGCGGGAGATTTTTCTCGGCCTGTGCGACGACACGGGCGCGGTGTCGCTGTATCCCGTCACTAACGTTCAGGACTAAGACCGCTGCACGGGCAGGGCTAATATTTCGTAACTGGGCAGGTCAGATAAAGCTGACCTGCCCAGTTTGCTTCATTGTCCGGTTCGGCCAAGGCGTTCGTTCAACCAGGACAGGACAGCCTCGCCGCTTTCACAGTGTGCGGCAGAAAAATCAATGTCCACGGTTTTGTCCGTGTCCAGCCGGAACTTTAAAAGCGGCACCTTCTTCACGCCGACGCTGCGGAAGCGCTTGTCCACCCTTACTATCTGCTCCGTCGGGATGAAAATCAAACGGCGCTTGCTGCGGCAGACCAGGCAGGCGTCGAGAAGGTGAAGCTCTCCGTAAGCGACCTTATACACGGGATGGGGCGCTGCGTACTCCCGTCCAACGCGCTCCTGCCAGAGCTCGGAATACTCTGTAAGTCCGCCTGACGCCTGTCTGTACATGCGCAGCACAAATGCGGCCACGATAACAGGAATTATCAAAAACGCAAGAGGCGTTATTTTTACATAGGAAATGATGTACCCCAGCGCAATAGCCATGAGCAGCATAAGCCCCGCAAGTGAACGCAACTCCTTCACTATAAAATCTCTTTTGATTTTTGACATTATGATAATCCCCCAAAGGTTCCCCCGCCGCTTTCGCGTCCGCGGGACGCAAATAAAATAGTTTTTCCAAAGGCACCCTGTTCCCTCCTCACGGCATAGCCGCTGCAGTCTCAGAAAAGTCTCGCGTGCGGGGCGCGTGTTTCACCCTGGGTCCCCCGTTCGCACAGGAAAGGGGCAGCTTCATATTCCGAGCTCCGCTGCAAGCGGGAGATCCCGGAATACGAAGCTTGAGGTAACACAGTGCAGCGTCTTTCATGCTTCAGAGAGGCTAAAGCTTTTCTGAAAAATTTTTAAAATTAAAGGAAACGGTCAGAGCCCGTTTCCTTTAATTTTACTCCCAATTCGCTTCTGTGTTCCTAACGCCTTGATTCTAGACTTTAGTGTATAATCATTCATTCATCCGAATTATACAGATTATGCTTCAACTCTGTGCGC
>CATJWG010000220.1 GCA_949744165.1 uncultured Eubacteriales bacterium
GTTGCCATTACGGGCTCTATGGACGCCATAATGGAGGCGCGGCCGGTCTCTACGCCCTTCAGACCGCTGGTATACAGCAGGTACGGCAGGTAAAAGGTTGCCGCCGCAGTGGCCAGACACAAAAGCGCGTTATACGGTGACTCAAGCATTATCGCCGCCTCCCGTGCTCCCCACACCACGGCCGCTCCCGCTCCTGCCAGAAGGCTGGTGTAAAAACTTATTGTCAGGCTGCCATATCCGCGGTTCATGGCAAGGCGCGCAAAGATGCTGTACAACGCGTATCCAAGCCCCGCGCCGAGACCAAGCAGAATACCCTGCGCGGATATCATCGTATCCGTGCCCACGCCAGAGACAAGGCAGCAGCCGGCAAAGGACAATAATAGCGCCAGCAGCTTTACCGGCGTGAGCCTCTCGCCGAAAATAAAGCGTGAGAGTATAATTACTATCGACGGCGCGGTGTACAGCAGTATAGCCGCCGTGCCGAGGTCGAGATGCTCCATGCTCCTGAAATAACAATACGTGAAAAACAGCATTGAGCACAATCCCGAACCGAGGAAGCACCAAAAGTCCCGAAGCCTGACGGCAAAAAGCTGTCTGTCCCTCATCAGCATTGTCAATCCCAGCATAAGTGCAGCAAGACTGCAACGCAACATTATCGCCCCCGTGGAGCTTATGCCTATTCCGGCCAGAGCGCGCACAAAAACGCCCATAAAGCCCCAGAGAGTGCCAGCAGCGAGTATGTACGCGGTGTACCTTCTCATCCCTGAACCACCTCCAGCAGTCCGGTTATCCAGTTATAAAGAGGGATAAAGCCTATCGGGAGAAAAACCGCCGGCAGCATATTTGCTACCTTGACGCGTCTATCGGACAGTTCAAGCATGTTTATTCCCATGCCGATAAGTATCGCCCCTCCGGCGGCGGACATCTCTGTGACAATCTCCTGACTGAGAAAGGGAGCCAGAACGCCAGCAAGCAGCGTCAGGCCACCCTGAAACAGCAGGATGAACGCCGCGGAAAAAGTCACTCCCACGCCCATTGCTGCTCCGAACGCTGCGGAGGAGACAAAGTCCAGCGCGCTTTTGGCGTATATAATGCTGCAATCTCCGTTTATTCCCGCCTCAAACGAGCCCATAATGGTCATCGAACCGACACAAAACAAAATGCAGGCCGAAACAAAGCCCTCCGTAAATCGGCTTTCCTTTACCCTGCCGCGCAGAATCCTGTTCTTTACGAAACCGCCCGCGCCCTCAATTCTGTCGTCAATGCTCAGCAGCTCGCCCAGAGCAGTACCGAGCGCCATACAGATTATCACGCACAGCAGGTTCGTCGTCTCCACCGCGCTGGAAACACCTATCACTATCGTGACCAGCGCAAGTGCTGCTATTACTGAGGAGATGTACCTCTGTTTTATCCTGCTCCTAAAAATTATCCCGAGCGAGCTGCCCAGGATAACGGTTCCCATGTTTACAAATACTGCTGTCATTCGCCCAACTCTTTTCCTACGAAAAATTGCATGGTATATTTTACTCTTTAATGCGTTATAAGTCAAATTTTTCTGGCTTGGCCTATTTTGCTTTTTTCCTGGTTTTTTCCGATTTTGTGTATACACTAATGCGCATATTCTCGCGGCTTGTCCCATTTGAGTCCTGTAAAGATTGACGTATCAATAACACTCTGCCAAATGCAATGGAGGCTCCGGCATAAAGCCGGAGCTCCGTTTTTTTATTCAAAATACGAGTTCAAATCCTCCCAAGCAGTGTCCGATAGCTTGACACACAACTCCATGCCGAAAACCTCCAACGCTGCGTAAGGCGCGTCATACAGACGCAGGCATCCCAGCTCCTTCATTTGCAAGTCCTCCGGAGACTGGCCAAATTTGAGCGTCTCCGTCTGATACAGCTTAAACTCGCCGCGCACAGACACGTTTTCCGGAAATCTTACCGGCTCCCACTCCTCCGCATCGAGCACTTCGTTGAATTCATCGAGCTCGGCGTCGTTGCTGAGCGTGTTTAAAAGCGCCCCGTACGGCGACACTATCCTTATCTCCTGCGTCTTTTCAAGCTGGACATCGCTTCCATCCTCGCCGGCCGGTCCGCAAGCGCACAGCAGCAACGCGCAGACGCATACCGTAACTATTATTTTAGTCATAAAAACCTCATTTCCTTTTACCACAATATTCCTCGTTCATTATCAGAAATTTGTACGCCTTCAGAGCCCCTGAGAAATATACGCACTGGAAAAAGCCAGCTCCCGCGATGACGAGGCCCGCAGCAATGAAAATATCGTCCAGCTCATGTGACCTCTCCGGCGCCAGCGTGGGAAAGAGAAAAATTCCGAGTAAAATCATCGCCAGTCCCGCGAGGCTCAGTCCCTGCCAGCGCGGACGAAGGACCGCGTACTCTTCCTCCAACTCCGCCCTCAGGCTTTCCCCAAGCGTTACCGGATTTGCCTTCAGCTCTCTGTACGGGTCATCCCATTTAAATACGGATACAAGCAACAGCGTTCCCGTGATAACCAGCAGTACAAACAGAATTTCTGCGGCCCTTCCGTTCGCCGTCCCAAAGCCCACTCCCGCAGTGACGGCGGCAAGGCCCGCGCCCTTTCTCGCGCTCCTTCGCATACAGGAATCAATAAACCGGCGCGCGTCCTCCACGCTGAGATAAGGCATTCCCTCCCCCGCGGCCCCGCTGCACTCGCCGTCGCCGCCCAGAAGGTAATCCACCGTGACACCAAAAAGGCGGCTCATGTTTATAAGCTTTTCCGTCTCGGGATATCCCGCGCCGCGCTCCCACTTGCTTATCGCCTGGCGCGACACGTCCAGCCGCTCGGCCAGCTCCTCCTGCGAAAGCCCCGCGTTTTTTCTGAGAGTCTGTATTCTTTCTCCGAAGGTCATACGTTTTCCTCCTTCCGCCGACAGTGTAACCCATTTTGCGCTGTAAGGCCACCAAAATACGGTTTCAATTCCGCAACTCTGGGTTGCAGCAGCATATTTTTTCACGCTTTTCACCCATTATAGCCCTGTATACGGAAAGAGTAAATATAAAACGCCGCCCTTACGGAGCGGCGTTTCAGGTTGTAATTTGGTTTTATCGGTTTTCGAGCACTCTCATCGCCTCAACAAGCATGTCGGCCGCCTGAGCGCGGGTCAGGCTCGGAGAGCAAAGCGAGACGTTATAGGGTATCATTCCGCAGGCGGTCAGATTGGCCGCAGATTGGCTGGCCCAAACGGGCACGGTCTCCTCGTAGTCCACCCACACGCTCGCGGTGTCGGTCAAATCCAGCGCTTTGTCTAGTATCACGGCCGCTTCGCTGACGGACACAGGGCGTGAGGAATCAAACACCGCTGCGGTCCCCCTGTCGGAGTAGCCCGAAATTATGCCGCATTTGAGCGCCGTGCTGACATACGGCTTTACCCAGTCGGAAATTTCAGCGTCGTCGGCAAAGCCGGTGGCTGTCACGTCCCCGAGCAGCTCAACTCCGGTCAGGTCCATGCACATGGACAGAAATTCCGCGCGGCTTACCTCGCTGTCCGGCGAAAACACATACTGTCCCGCAAGATTTTCGCCGACAAAAATGCCCTTTTCCGCAAGCATCACGGCCGCGTACTCGCTTGGACTGCCGCTCATGTCGGAATAGCACACCTTTGTCTTCTGCTTGACTATTCGGATTATCACCGTGGCCTCCTGGGAACAGTTGCCTTGGCTGTCTATGGCTTTATAGCCGAAATAGTCCTTGCCCTTACGCCCTTCGGCGGGAGTGTAAACAAAGCAGCCGTCCTCGCTGAGCTCAATCTCACCCTTGTTCGGCGGCGTTACAATCTCGAAGCTGAGCGCGTCGCCGTCCGGGTCAATCGCGGAGAGCTTACCGCCGACAGAAACGCCGCGATATGTGGTCAACTCAAGATTTTCCGCTACCGGTGCACAGTTTTCATCCGCAGCGCCCACTGCCAGAGACAGGCACAGCACAAGAACAAGCATGGCTATGGTTGGTCTGATAAATTTTTTCATGAGAGGGCCTCCCTTATATTTGATGATGACCATAGCATTTGCCTTCATCATGGAAAATATTCGCCTGGCAGCCATTTTCCGCAGGCAAAAAAGAGCCGGACACTGCTGCGTCCGGCCAAAGGAAATCACCATCTTCTGTTTCTTTTCAGTGCAGGAGACCCGTATGCACTATGCCGCATCATGCGTCCGCGGCCATCATTATAGTAGCATGTCTCGACAAAAAATGCAAATGTAAATATTGGAAATCTCCCGTCTATTTATCATGTCATATTGAGAAAATAATAATTTCATCGTTTATCTACCGTCTGCTCCGCCATTTCCTGACTCTGCACAAGGCGTTCCGCGATATAAGCCGCAAGCTCTTTGAGCTTCGGCGCAGCGTACTCCAAAAATCCGCGGTAAGCGCGGCAGTAATAATTGCGCATGGCAGGATTTTCGCGGTCGCGGCGGCAGCCGCCGCGGCACAGGGAGCGCACAGCGCAGGCATGACATTCCTCCGGCAGGCGGCTGCCGGAGCTTATAAACCGCCGGCAGGCCGTTGAGGAAAACAACCCGTTCAGGCCCAAATTGTTAATATTCCCCATACGCCACTCGTCTGTTACATAAAAATCGCATGGATAGCAGGAGCCGTCCGCCTCGAAAACAAACTGGCATGAGCACATACCTCGCATGGAGCACGCCTCCGGCGGCAGTCCCGCGGCGATGCTCACAAGGTTGTCAAAATATCTGACGCTTATATTTCCCCCTGAGAACACCTCGGCACTCCATCGCTCAAAAAAGCGACGGAGAAACACGCCGAACTCCAGCGGACGAAGCGAAAAACTGTCCTTGCCGCGCTCACCTTCCAGCGGGTCAATGCAGGGCATGAACTGCAAAAAGTCAAAACCGTTCTTCCTGAAAAATGAATAAAGCTTTCCCGCCATCGCCGCCGATTCCGACGTCACTGTGAAAAGAATGTTAAAATCCACGCCATGCCTTTTCATACTCTCCGCCGCCTTCATAACCTGAGCGTAGGTCCCCGAGCCGTCAGCGCGGCGGCGGAAGCGGTCGTGCAGTTCGCGCGGGCCGTCCAGCGACAGGCCGACAAGAAAACGGTTCTCAGAGAGAAAGCGGGCCCACTCCCCGTCAATAAGCAGACCGTTTGTTTGCAGGCAGTTTGTGACGGGTATGTTTTTTATGTTATAACGCCGCTGCATATTGATAAAGCCCTGATAGAAATCCAGTCCGCGCAGAGTAGGCTCGCCCCCCTGGAAGGAGAAGCAGGCGCTACCGTCAGCCATGGCGAAAACCTCACGCACTATTGCCTCAAGCGTTTGTTCACTCATAAAACCCATATCAGCCGTGTCTCTGTGCGCAGCCACGTCGTTATAAAAGCAGTATTCGCATTTCATATTGCATTTTCCTGAGACAGGCTTTATAAGCACACTCACCAATGGCACACAATCACTCCTTCATAATCATTGCTCCAGCCGTTCTTTTTTCAAATACGGGATAAATTCCACAAACCTGCGCGCCTCATTGGAGCATTCCTCCGGACGCCAGGCAATAGCTATATACTGCTCCTCCTCCAGAGGCTGTTCTGTGCGAAAAAGGCGGATATCGTCAGGATACCCAAGGCCAAAGCTTGGACCACAGATTGAAAACCCGTTCATATCCTGGACCATCGCCTCCACGGCAGGCTGTCCGGATATATACCGTATACCTTTTGGCGAGAAGCCGTGGGCCTGGCACACTCGTAAATCACGCATGGCTGTAAGGTCATATTTTGTGCGCGGCTGTATCAGCATATATGATTCGGCGAGCACGGCATGATTCAGGCGATTTCCCTCAACGGAGGGCGAGCGGGCTGAAACGGCAAAAAAAGTGTCCATATGCTTGTAATACCGCAGCTCCACCTTCGGCAGTCCCTTGGATGCCACGGAAAATGTAAACGCGCAATCAAACCTGCCGGACAGCACTCCCTCGCGCAGTTCATTAAAGCTGCACATTTTCAAATCTATCACACAGCTCGGAAAGAGATTCTGATATTGCTTCAAAAGCGGCGATAGCTCGTCAAAAATCTCACTGCTGTCCATACACGCCACCCTGATGAGCCTGTCGGCTTCACCGTCGGCAAAATAGGCGTTATAAAAAACCGTATTTAATCTGGTATAGGGAGGCTTAATCTGCTGATAAAGGTCCTTCCCGCTTTCGGTGAGCTCCACGCCCTGGTTGCTCCGCTCAAACAGCGTTGTATTCATGCATGATTCAAGCTTTTGTATCAGTCTTGTCGCCGAGCTCTGACTTATATACAGCTTTTTTGCAGCGGCTGTGATGCTCCGACTCGCAGCCACGCTCAGGAATACCTCAATTTGAAGCATTGATATATTGTCAAAGTTATTCATCCCGCCACCGCCCTGAGCATTTATGATGGAATTATAACACGCCTTGGCGCTTTCGGCAATGCCCTCAAAATGCCTCTAACATTGACTTTTACCGGTTTTTGACTTGGAATTTGCTCTTATGTCTAATTACAGTTCGTCCAAAATAGTGATAATCCACAAATTTTTTATTCGCAATGCGAATAACGCATTGCGAAATGACACTGGGTACGTTGACTTCACTACCTTCGGTGTGTATGCTGAAATTAGAAAAGGCCATCCGCTGCAGCAGCTCATAACTAAGATGAAGGGAAATGATAATTTGACTGATAATAACGAGTTCAAAGGCGAAATACGAACCAGCGTACTGGATTCAACTCCGTGGTGGCCGGAGAAAAAGCACGCGCCGGAGGGCGCGCCGAACGTGCTTTATATTCTGCTCGA
>CATJWG010000221.1 GCA_949744165.1 uncultured Eubacteriales bacterium
AAATCCAAACACGATTCAGCGGGCCTACAGACAGCTTGAGGCGGAGGGCTGGTGCTACTCCGTGCCCGGCAAGGGCAGCTTTGCCGGCAGCGGGCGGCGTCAGGATGCGCAGCGGATAGAGCAGCTTCTCCGTGTTCTGCGCGAGACGGTCAGCGAGCTTATCTATCTCGGCGTAAGCCGCGGTGAAATTCAATCCTGCCTGGCGGCAGAGGGAGGCGAACAGTTATGATTGAGGTGCGCGGTCTGACAAAGACCTTTGAGGGCTTTAAGGCCCTGGACAATCTGAGTATGACGGTGCCGCGCGGCTCGGTTTACGGGCTGGTGGGCCCAAACGGAAGCGGCAAATCAACAATAATCCGCCACATAACGGGCATTTATCGCCCTGATGCCGGCAGCGTGGAGGTTGACGGCGAGCCGATTTACGAAAATACGCGCAATAAGGGGCGTATGGCCTATATTCCCGACGACGTATTTTACTTCATGCAGGCGTCCATACGGGACATGATGCGCTATTACCGTGGGATTTATCCCAATTTCAGCTCCGAGCGCTTTGAAAAGCTGCGGGAGGTGTTTTCCCTTGACGAGAAGATGCCGATTCGCCGCATGTCCAAGGGGATGCAGAAGCAGGCGGCCTTCTGGCTGTGCATGAGCACCTGCCCGGAGATAGTGGTGCTCGACGAGCCTGTGGACGGGCTCGACCCCGTGATGCGCCGGCAGATATGGAGCATTATCATGTCGGATGTCAGCGAGCGCGGCACGACGGTGCTCGTGTCCTCGCACAATCTGCGCGAGCTGGAGGACGTGTGCGACCATGTCGGTATACTCGACCACGGGCATATCCTTCTCGAACGCAGCCTCAGCGAGCTTCAGGAGAACATCTCAAAAATACAGATAGCTTTTCCGGACGGGGCCGAAATGCCGGAGGGGCTGGACATAATCCACCAGACGCACTCCGGACGGCTGAGCCTGCTCATAGTCCGCGGCGAGCCGCAGGCGGTTATGGCGAAGCTTCAGGAGGCGCAGCCGCTTTTTGCCGACGCGCTGCCGCTGAGTCTTGAGGAAATTTTCATTTATGAGCTGGGAGGGCATGACTATGCGGTCAAGGACATCATACTTTAACCGGACGCTGTTTTTAAAAACGGTCACGCGCTTCTGGCCGCTGTGGTTTTTCTATGCCGCGGTGTGGGTTATCGTCATGCCGCTGATGATGGGCACCAACCTGCGCTTCGGCGGCTCTGTCACGGCGATGCAGTCCGACGTGTTGGCGGCGGCCCACACCTTTGGTGTGATGATTGGCTTTGTCGCGGCCTGCGTCGCGGCCATGGCGGTGTGGAGCTTCATGTACTCGGCACGCTCGGTCAGCGGAATGGCCTGCCTGCCCATACGGCGCGAGGGTGTATTTTTCTCCGTCTCGCTGGCGGGAATAGCGCCGCTGCTTGCCATCAACGTGCTCATCTTCCTGCTGAGTCTCGGCACGCAGGCCCTTTACAAAGCGGTGGACCTGTCTGTCATGTGCCAGTGGCTGGGCGCAGTAACGCTGGAGCTGATATTCTTCTACGGTTTCGCCCTGCTGTGCGCGCAGCTTACGGGAAACCTTGCGGTGCTGCCCGCGGTTTACCTGGTACTCGGCTTCACCGGCTACGCGGTGAATGTCGTTGCCGGATCGCTCCTGTCCGCTTTTGTTTACGGCGCGGCGGGGCTCTACGGCCCCGGCAGTTTGGGCGTGACGCTCAGCCCAGCGCTGGGGATTCTCTTGTATTCCCATATCAGCGCCGAAAGGGTCCCTAACGCCGCATATGAATTTTATGAGATTACGCGCTATTACCTGACCGGCTGGGGAGCCATGGCGATTTACGCCGCCGTGGGAATAGCCTTTGCCGCGCTGGCTCTGTGGCTTTACCGCCGCCGGCGCATGGAGAGCGCGGGCGACGTGGTGGCCGTGGGTATTTTGAAGCCCGTGTTCAAATACTGCATGACCTTTGGCGGAGCGCTGTGCATCGGAGCGCTGTTGTACAGCATGACAATCTCCGGTGGGCTGAGCGGCAGAGGCGTGTTCGGCGCAGTCATGTTCAACGGCGGCGCAATAACCCTGCAATGGATGGCGCTGGCGGCGATGATACTGTATATGCTCATAGGCGCCTTTATCGGCTATTTCGCTTCGGAGATGCTCATTCACAAGAGCTTCCGCGTCTGGCGCGGCGGACGGCGCTGGTTAGGGCTGGGCGTGTCGGCGCTTATCATAGTGGCGCTGATGCTCTCGGCCGAGCTGGACCTGTTCGGCTACGAGCGCCGCGTGCCCGACCCCGACAGTGTGGAGAGCGTGTACATTGCCGCCAGCGGCGAGGGCGTGACGCTCACCCAACCGGAGAACATAGCCGCGGCCGTGGAGCTGCACCGTAGCGTGGTGGAGAACAAACGGCATTACGAGGCAATTACGGATTTTTCAACCATGTACGACAAAGACAATGTGGATTTTGATTTCTCAGTTAAGCCGAATTCAATGAACCTGCGGGTAGAATACAAGCTGAAAAATGGTTCGTCCTTCACGCGCTATTACCCATCTCTCCGCTACTACGCCGGCGACCCCAACAGCCAGACCGACGCCCGTGCGGCGCAAAAGCTGCTCAACACCCCCGAGGCCATAGCCTACCGTAAGTCCACGACAGTTGAGCTGAACGCCGAGACGATATTTGAGGCAAGCGTCAACGCAAATATTTTGCCCAGGGACGTGGAGAAGGCCCTCGAAACAGGCGAGGTGTACAACGACTACGGCGACAGGATAACAGCAGCCGGGGACGGCGTGTATGAGTATGAGACTGAAAGCCGCAAGTATGCGGGGCTGACAACGGAGGAGGAAGCGGAGATGCTTCCGGAGCCCGAATTTAACGCCAGCTGGAGCCTCACACCTGAGGAGGCGCTGGAGCTGTACAACGAGTGCATCCTCCCCGACATGGCGGACGGCACCATAGGCACCGTGTGGATAATCGCGGACGAGGAGTACGAGAACACGGTGTACGCCCTGCGGATAAACATAGACGCGCGTGTGCCGCGCACCCAGTTCGCCGTCTACGGTCCCGGCACACCCATAAGCTCATACTACGAATATGAGTACTTCTACACGGTGCCGACGGTAAACTCCGTACGCACCAACCGCTGGCTGGAAGAGCACGGGATTATCCTGCGCACCATCGCCGAGGCGGGAGAACTGTAAAGGTCAAATAAGAGAAACGGCCCCGAGGGGCCGTTTCTCTTATTGAGTTGATTTAGTGTGCCTCCCTGCTGAGGATATTTTGAGCCTGCCGCGCTATGTCTGCGGCCAGCTCGGGCGGGGAGAGAACCCGCGCGCGGTCGCCGAAGCCGAGTATCCACGCGCGCATATTATCGTAGCTGACGAAGTCATGCTCAAGCTCCAGCGTTCCGGTCCAGCCGGGGTATGTATCCCCGCCGCGCTCGCGGAAGCTGCTGGGGCCGTACTCCTCTATGAGCCGATACTTTTCCCGCGCGTCGAAAAGTGCGTGGAGGTGGTATTTTTCCGGCGATGAGAAATACCGCTCGGGAGCGTCCGCGCCCTCGGGTATTTCCCGCGGGACGAATGTGCCGTCCGGCACCGTCAGGTCCCACAAACGGTTGAGCTTGAAAAGCCTCCAGTCACGGCGAAGCGGGCACCAGACAAAGACGTACCACGACGACCAGCGGAAAATCAGCCGGTAGGGCTCGATAGCACGCCGGCCCTCGCCCTGTGCGTAGTAGTATGTAAACGACACCGGCCGGTGCTCCGCCGTGGCGCTCTTGAGCAGTGCAATTTTTTCCGACAGCGGCTCGCGGTAGTGTGAGGCCAGGTCGATTTCGATAAGCCCGTCGGCTATGACGGGGCTGCCGCGGCCGGAAAAGCGCTCTGCGGTTTTTTCCAGATATGGAGTTTTTGAAACGCTGTCCAGCCCGCCGAGCCCGGCCAGGATGGCCTGCACCTCCTCGGCGGTAAAAAAGGTATGGCTGAGCTTGTAGGCGGGGTCTATCCACACTCCGCCGCCCGTGCCCTGCGCGGTGACGACGGGGATTCCGGCCCGGCACAGGTCCTCAAGGTCGCGGCTTATGGTCCGGCGTGAGACCTCAAAGCGGCGCGCAAGCTCCGGAGCGCTGCTTCTCTCTCGCGAGAGAAGCAGCATTGTTATCGCGATAAGACGGTCTGTTTTCATATGGTACCCCAAGCTGTCAAACGGCGCCGACGGCACGCAGGCGCTCGAGCGCCTTAAGCTCCCTGTCGTGGCATGTCAGCAGAATGACCTGCCGTCGGCGCGCAAGCCGCGCGAGAACGAGCACCGCGCGCTCCATGCGCTCGTCGTCAAAATTTACCAGCGCATCGTCGAGTACCAGGGGGCAGGAGCTGCCCTCCGGCAGCGCCAACCGGCAGATGGCCAGGCGCAACGACAGATAGAGCTGGTCAAGCGTGCCGGCCGAGAGAAAACCCGCGTCGTAGTCAACGCTCCCGCCGCGGGGGCGCACGCGCGAGCTCAGCACGCGGTCAAACAGCACACGGTCATATTGTTGTCCGGTCAGCTCACAGAAGATTTCGCCCGCGCAGCGGCTCAGCTCGGGGGCAAAGCGTGCGCTCAGCTCCTCGTTGGCCCTGCGCAGCGTGTCCATTGCCAGCTCCAGCGCGTCATATTGTCCGCGCAGCTCGTCAATGCGGGAGTTGAGAGACACGAGCTCGGTTTTGAGCACCAGCGGGTCCCCGAGCTCGGCAAAGCGGCCGTGCAGCTCTGCAAGACGGCGCTCAAGTCCAGTGGTCTCGCTCTGCGCCTGCCGCAGCTTGTCTCCGGTGCGTCCGGCCTCGCCCTGACGGCGCACAAGCTCCGCTTCGCACTCGCGCAGGTCCCGCTCGCGCCTTTCGACCTCTCGCTCGGCCCCGAAGCGGGCCCGCTCGGCGGTGTCCAGCGCGGTCAGCGCCGCGGCGTGGGCCCGTGCCAGCGGCTCTATCTCCTCCGGAGAGGCCACGGCATAATGCGAGAGAATTTCCCCCGTCCGCCGCCCTGCCTTTTTCCGCGCGGATAGCACAAGTGCCGCCCCGCCGATAAGCAGCAGTGCGCCGGCAGCAGAGCACGGTATCCATGGCAGCACCGATAGCGCAGCCAGCAACAGCAAAACTACGCACAGGGCCAGCGCCGCCGCCGCGAATGGATAAGACCTGCGTGGGAGCGCCTGCGCTCCGTAAAAGGCCTTACGGGCGCTTTGGGCCTCGTCTGCGGCCTCCTGTGCAGTCTTTCCTGCAAATACGCTGCCATCGAGCTCCTCGGAGCGACGGCGCAGAGTCTCTCTCACGTCCGCGGCCCTATCGGTTGCCTGACGCAGGGCCTCGCGCCGCTCACTCACGCGCTGCAAAAGCTCCAAGCCACCGCTTTCAAGCTCACTGCGCTGTGCCCGCTCGCACTCGGTCTGCCGCTCGCGGGCCAGGGAGAGCAAGCGTACAAGCTCGTCGCGCTCACGCACGGCGTCGCTCATGCTTTCAATGCGCTGCTCAAGCTCCTGCGCACGGGCCTCCAGCTCGGGGAGCTTGCCGGACTGGCGGAAGCGCCGCCTTCTCTGCCAGGCGCGCAGGCGCTCGTCGGCCTGGGTAAAGGATGCCCCCTCCTCGCCGGTGGACACCATCGCGGCTATGCGTTTCTCCAGCTCGGCATGGTTGTCCACGCCAAGACCGCCCTGTGTGACAAACACGCTGCGGTCAAAAACCTCGCGAGGCATACCTGTAAGCTGAAGCCCCGCGTCAATGCCGCTCATGCTGGGCACGGGCTCGGCCGTTCCGGTGTACACCGCGGAAAAGTCGCGCATGGGGGTAAGCGGAGTCTTTGTCCGGCGGCTGAGAGTTATGCTCCGGCCGCCGTGCTCAAGCTCCATTTCTCCCGACATGAGTGCGCCGGACCACGGGGCATAGCGCAGCTTGTCGGGCTTTACGCCGTTTTTCTCCCTCTGCGCAGAGCTTATGCCGTAGAGCATAGCGCGGATAAAAGCGCACCAGGTGCTCTTACCGCCCTCGTTCGGCGCGCAGATTATGTTCAGCCCCGGCTCAAGTTCCAGGCTCTCGTTTTCCAGAACGCCGAAGCAGGCTGTCATTTTCCGTATTATCACAGCGGATTCACCGCCTCTCCCTCGTCCAACGCCGCCAGACCCCAGCGCACTGCCTGTGTTATCTTCTCACGCTCGGACTCGTTCTGAGCACCGTCATACAGCTCGCGCAGGCGACGCAGGAACAGTCCGCGCAGGGTGTCGTCCCCCGCCTTTTCCCATATGCTGCAACCCACGGCAGTCCTGTTTTGTATCTCAAAGGCAAAAAAACGCTCAGACATTATCTGCGCGATGCGCTGTATATCCGGAACGGCGCTGCTCTCGCCGCGCAGCACGAGCCGGCAGATATCACGGCCGCCTGAATCGGGCAGGCGCGCCTCCAAAGGACCCCCGCCCACGTCGATTGTGACAATCCCGTATTTCCTCTGCGCCAGCGGCACAAGCTCCGCCGCACAGCCCCCGGAGCGTACGAGCTCAACGTACAGCGCGCCGCGCTCGCCGCACTCGTCAAAGCCGCGGCCTTCCGTGCAGCCCGGCCAGGCGTAATATGTGTCCCCTGCC
>CATJWG010000222.1 GCA_949744165.1 uncultured Eubacteriales bacterium
AACGCAAAAGTTCTCAGCGAAAAGCAGGCCATAGTCGCGGCGCTGACTGAGCGTATCAAGAACGCCAGTGCCGGCGTGTTCGTGGACTACAAGGGCATCAACGTAGCTCAGGACACCGAGCTGCGCGGCGAGCTGCGCAAAAATGAGATTGACTATTCCGTCGTGAAGAATACTCTCGTGCGCTTTGCTCTCGACGCCACCGGTCTGCAGGCCCTCGACCCCATTCTCAACGGAACCACTTCCCTCGCAACCAGCACCGGCGACCCCATCGCTCCCATCCGCATAGTCAGTGAATATGCCGACAAGCTGAACGGAGTGTTCACGGTCAAAGCCGCATTTATGGACGGAAAGGTGCTCAGCGATGCTGAAATCAAGCAGATTGCAGCCCTGCCCTCCAAGGACGCGCTCTACAGCCAGGTATTTGGCACCATGCTCGCGCCCATCACCAGTCTGGCCGTCGTGCTGGGCCAGATTGTGGAGAAGAACGGCGGCGCCCCCGCCGCCGAGCCCGAAGCCGCAGCAGAGTAAAGGCCCGTTTCATAAAGCCTTACCGCTGCACACAATGATTAATTAGGAGGAAATTTACAATGGCAAGCGAAAAAGTCAATGCTATGATCGAAGAAGTTAAGGCTCTGACCGTTCTGGAGCTGTCTGAGCTGGTTCACGCTCTGGAGGAGGCTTTCGGCGTTTCCGCCGCTGCCGCCGCCGTAGCCGCTGCTCCTGCTGCCGGTGGAGCTGCCGCCGCTGAGGAGAAGACCGAGTTTGACGTTGTCATGACCGATTTCGGCGCTGAGAAGATAAAGGTCATCAAGGAAGTGCGCGGTATCACCGGCGCCGGCTTGGCCGAGGCCAAGGCTATCGTTGAAGCTCTCCCCGCCAAAATCAAGGAGGGCGTCTCCAAGGAAGAGGCCGAGGACATCAAGACCAAGCTCGAGGCCGTCGGTGCCAAGGTCGAGCTCAAGTAAGATACGCTCAGTTTACATCAGGCATCAATCAGCCATGCAGCAAAAGCTGCACGGCTGATTGATTTATTTCCAATCTTCCCGACAGCCGCCCTGATAACAGGGAGACTGTCTTTTCGTATTCGCGCAGCTCTGCTATTCCCTGCGCGAATACCCCGTTATTCTTAACAGGTATTTGCCATATGTACACTCAATCAACTATAATAATCACAACGTAACAAAAAAGGAGATGACAATATGATATACAAGGACTTTCAGGATTTAAGGATCTCTGCGCTCGGCATGGGTGCGATGCGTCTGCCTGTCATCAGCGGAGCCGACGAAAATATTGACGCCTCCGCCGTGCAGGAGATGGTTGACTACGCCATGGCACAAGGTGTAAACTATTATGACACTGCATGGGGCTACCACGGCGGCAACTCCGAGACCGTTCTCGGCACGGCGCTGTTAAAGCATCCCCGTGAAAGTTTTTATCTTGCCGACAAATTTCCAGGCTACGATTTATCCAACATGCCGAAGGTTGAGGAGATTTTCGAGCAGCAGCTTAAAAAATGCGGCGTCGGGTATTTTGACTTCTACATGTTCCATAACGTATGCGAGATGAACATTGACGCCTATCTCGACAACGAAAAATACGGTATTTTCTCCTACCTCACGGAGCAGAAGAAGAACGGACGCATACGTCATCTCGGCTTCTCGGCCCATGGCGCAATACCGGTCATGGAACGTTTTTTGGACGCCTACGGCGAGCATATGGAGTTCTGCCAGATTCAGCTTAATTACATAGACTGGAGCTTTCAGGACGCCCGCGGCAAGCTGGAGCTGCTGAAAAAGCATGATATCCCCGTCTGGGTCATGGAGCCTCTGCGCGGCGGCAAGCTGGCAGCTCTGCCTGAGTCGGCTGTTGAAAAGCTGCGCGCTCTGCGTCCCGACGAGAGTGTCCCCGCCTGGGCTTTTCGTTTCATTCAAAGCCTGCCGCAGGTCACGGTCACGCTCTCGGGTATGTCCAGCTTCGAGCAGCTTCGTGACAACATAGCCACCTTTGCCGTGGACAAGCCGCTGACCTCCACCGAGACGGATGCACTTCTGTCTATAGCAGGCGGAATGCTCGGTAATACCCTGCCCTGCACAGCGTGCCGCTACTGCACAAGCCACTGTCCGCAGGGTCTGGACATCCCCATGCTGTTGGAGCTGTACAATGAGCACAGCTTCACCGGCGGCGGCTTCCTGGCTCCCATGGCGCTCATGGCCTATCCCGCGGAAAAGCAGCCGGGTGCCTGCGTCGGCTGCCGGAGCTGCGAACAGGTTTGCCCCCAGCAGATAAAAATCTCTGAAGCTCTGGCCGATTTCGCCGAAAGGCTCAAAACTGCAGCATTTTGAGCCATTGAACAAAAAATACTCCCAAGCGGCTTTGTCGCTCGGGAGTATTTGCATTCGCTCACCCCTGCCAAAATTCTTTAAGCTCCTTTATCTATTCCTATTCCTCGCACAATCATAAATAAAGCACAGGCACGCCAATACAAGCAGCAGTAAAACCGTCAGCATATCCCATATGTCAAAAATGGGCTCCGCTATCATTTTGTAAAGCAAAGCATTAACGCAAAATACAAACGGAATAGCCGTCAAAAAGGCTGTTCCCAAAGCAGCTAATTTGTCTGTCCTTCCAATATAGCTGAAAACCGCAGTAATTATCCACAGAAACGTAATTGAGACCACAGCCATTACCGCCCCGACATAAAATACTTCTTTTACCCCCGTCAGCCTGCTCAGAACAAGCAAATAGGGAATAACAAAAACGCTCAGAGAAAGCAGACATGCGGCAGCTCCTCTTTTACCCAATATCATGTACGGTAAACATACCAGCCACGCGAAAACAATCGAGCTTGCCGGAATCAGCGACCATGTCAGGCCGCCAAATATTGATATATCGCAGATAAGGCACGATGCCAGCCCCGTCAAAAGTACAGCGGAAAAAACAACTGAAATAACCATATTCTTTTTCACCTTTCCGACCTCCTCAACCATTCAGTAAATCGCTGAACTGCTTGAGCTCGCTTTTCGTCTCCTCCGGCAGCCTGTTATACTCCGTGCCCGTAATCGCGCCCTCAAGAACGTACAGGTGTACCAAGCATACGTTCGGATACGTCTCCTTCAATCTCAGAAACGCGGCCTTTGCTCCCGTCTCATAAAGCTTTTCCGCGCTGTCGATTCCGACCGAGCACAGCTTTCGCTCCATCTCCGCGCCGATGTTCATTAAACCGCGCAGGTCCGATATGCCGCCTCTCCCTTTTCCACTCATTGGATTCCACCTCCGCTCAGATTATAGAGCGCTGTTATGTCCTCGCCCTGCCTGTCATAGAGTGTGATCTCGTGCGGGACCTCCACGCTTTGGCCATGGCTGTACCACTCGCTGATATACTGCGGCAGTATCGCAAGATGTGACTCTATCGGATACGCAAAAAGCCGCTGTGCCAGCACAAGCACTGCCGCGAACAACATAAATATAATGGCAGTCACTGTCCGTCTTTTTAACTTCATTTCCAAGCCTCCAAAACGCATCTCATTTATCCGATTATACCAAATTTGTCCACCCAATTCAACAAAGTCCTGTCAAATAAGCATCTTGCATTACACCAAAAATTAAGGTATAATAATAAATTATTTCATTTGTACAGCGTATTTTTCTGGAGGTTCGATATGAAAAGCTATTTGGAGATGACGGAGCCCGAGCGCCGAGCTGAGCTGGTCTCGCTCATGGACCTGTACGAGCACGAAAAAACCAAGGGCCACAAGCTGGACATGTCCCGCGGCAAGCCTAACCCGACGCAGCTCGACCTGAGCATGGACATGCTGCGGCAGGATCCCGACGGGCTGATTCACACCCGCAAGGGCACCGACGTGCGCAACTACGGCGAGCTTGCCGGCGTGGATGAGGCCAAGGAGCTGTTTGCCGAGCTTCTGGGCGTCGAGCCCGGCAACATCATAATGGGCGGCCAGTCCAGTCTTGCCCTGATGTACGACTCGGTGATAAAGGCCATGGTTTTAGGTGTTTATGGCGGCGCGAAGCCTTGGGGAGCACAGGGTAAAATAAAGTTCCTCTGCCCCGCCCCCGGCTATGACAGGCATTTCCGGATATGCGAAGAGTTCGGCATCGAGATGATAAACATCCCCATGACTCCTGCCGGACCCGATATGGCGCTCATAAAGCAGTACGTCGAGGGCGACGCCTCCGTCAAGGGCATTTGGTGCGTTCCAAAATACTCCAACCCACAGGGCTACACCTACACGCCCGAGACCGTGGACGCTTTCGCCGCTCTCAAGCCCGCGGCGGACGATTTTCGCATTTTCTGGGACAACGCCTATTATGTCCACGGCTTTCGCGACGAGGACGACTATCTTTCCAACATCTTCGACGCCTGCAAAAAGTACGGCAGCGAAGATATGGTGTATCAGTTCACCTCCACCAGCAAGGTCACCTTCTCAGGCGCCGGCGTAGCCGTGCTGTGCTCCAGCGTCAACAACGTCAAGTTTCTGCTGCGCCAGATGGGCGTGCAGACTATAGGCTACGACAAAATAAACCAGCTCCGCCACGTCAAGTTTCTCGGCTCGGTTCAGGGTATGAAGGCACACATGAAAAAGCAGGCCGCCTGCCTGCGTCCAAAGTTTGACTGTACGCTTGAGCGTCTTGACCAGGAGCTGACCGAGCTTGAAATAGGCTCCTGGACCCGCCCGAACGGCGGCTATTTCATCAGTTTTGAGGGTCTCCCCGGCACAGCCAAACGCTGCGTGGAGCTGTGCGCCGGAGCAGGAGTCGTGCTCACGGACGCGGGCGCCGCTTTCCCCTACGGTATCGACCCACAGGACACAAATATACGCATAGCCCCCTCCTACCCCACCGTGGACGAGTTGAAAAGCTGCATTCACATGTTCTGTATGTGCCAGCGCATCGCTGCGCTGGAGGTGCTTTTGAAGGATAAATAAATCATTTTCCCATAGTCCCGCTGCCTTCAGGCCGCGGGGCTTTCTTTGCGAAAACCCTACCCTGAGAAAATTTTTCCCGCAATGATACACTTTTGCTTCAAAAAGTATGCTTTTGCGTTATAATCTGGTTCACATAACCCCAGCCGGCATCGAAAATTTTCCGGAGGTATACAGCAATGAAGCATTCAGCTTACCCCTATATAATCACCGGCATCTTGTTCCTATGTGCACTGCTGGCCGTGTTCTTTCTGCTTGTGCTGCCCGGTCTAACGCTTGCAACTGCCCCACTTCCGGTGGGCCTGTCGGCTCAGCCCGTGAGTGCCCCGCCCCTGCCTGCGGACAACGGTGAAACTCTCACCATCATAGTTTATGCCCCCGCGGGAGTTTCCCGCGGGGGCAATCATATTTTTCACACGCGCCTTAATAAAGCGTTCTCATACAGTTCTCCCACACGGAGTAATACTGCGCGTGCAGGTGCACGCCATCGCCGCTCCAGTCGGAGGGAAGATATCCGTCATCCCCCTGAAGAGCGGAGCAAATGTCCATATAGTAACACTGCTTTTCCTCCGCCAGCTTGTGAAGTGCCTCGTTATACATGTTCACACGAGTCATGTTGAACACCGTGCTGGAGTCCGACTTACTCTTTGTCACTGGCAGAATCGATAAAATGTAGATATCCGCATCCGGCTGAGCCTCAATTATAGTGTCGAGCATGTCGCCGTACAGTCCGATGAAATAGTCCACGTCACTACCGATTTCATTGATACCCAGCTCTATGTAAATCTTGTCATGCGGCTCCTGACACAGCGCCTGCACCAGAGTTCCGACCTGTCCGTTTTTAAGCTGCATATTTCTTGTCTTGGTTGCGGACACAACCGATACGCTCGTACCGCAGAAATAGCTTATGGACTTCATGTTTGAGTACAGCCGTAGTCCATCGACAAGGCTGTTGCCCAGTATCGCGGCATTTTCAAAAAAGCTGTCGTCCTGCTCGTCCTGCTTCGTCAGATCGGGACCTGAGTATTTCAATGTAAAACTCCGTCGCAGGCTCTTGTCGGTCATACGCGTAATTATCGCGGCGGCTTCGGCGCGGGAAATACTGCTCTCGGGGCGGAATGCGCCACGGGAATTGCTGCCTGTCACAATACCGGCACGGTAGAGCATGTAGATGCTCCCAGCGTACTCGTCGCCAACCTTCACGTCCGGTATCACATCATCGGCTATATCGTTAATCTGTTCAAGAGCCTCCTTCGGCAGCGCTCGGGAGAGCACGTCCGCAAACTGCGCACGTGTGGCCGCGGCGTCAAGGTTGGGGTTGCCGGTGACTATGCCGTTTTCCCGCGCATAGCTGACGTATGGCGCGTACCACGTTTTTCCCGACTCAAACTCACCGGAGCCAGTGTTGTATATCTTGTGCAGGCGCGCGGCCATAACGACCGTCTGCGCCACGGTTATCTGGCCCGCGGCATTGAAATAGTTGCTCGACTCCCCACTCATGAGTCCCAGCTCATAAGCCGCGCCGACACTTGCGTTGTACCAATCGTCAGGAGCAACATCCGTGAACTGTCCGTTTTTGTAGGTATTCACTTCCTTGAAGTTGAGCATACCGCCTCCGGCAGCCATAACTCCCGACGGATTTCCGCTGAGCGTCAATATTATGGAAAGAAGAAATGAGATCAGCTTTTTCATGCTTTGACATCCCCCACTTGAAGTATTTTTCAGCTTGTTCCGGACCGCGGGGACCTTGTCCCCCTGACAGCTCGGCCGAGCCCTTAATAGATTATTAATGCCGCCGCGCAAATAGAACCCAAAATATTTTAAACCGGCAGCTCTATCACTTCAATTCCCTGACGCAGAGCGTAGAGTATCGTGCTGCGCGTACCACCGGCCCTGCCGTCATACGCAGCGATGAGAACTGACGCGTTATCGACCATGTAGTGGTTGCGGCGAATCATGCAGTCATCGGAGTAATAGCTTTGCACCACCGTCTGATAGTCGCACTCCGAAACAAGGCGGTTATACCGCCGACGCTGGTATTCGCTCCAGCGCTCGCTCTGGCCCTGCCAGGGTATCGCAGCCTCTATCGTTATATCCTCATACATCGAGCGCAGCTCCATGACGACCTCGCAGAAATATGTATCGCAGCCCGTAGCCATGCCACACAGGAAATGACGTATTCCCGCGGTGTACACCGCCTGCGCTGCATCGTACATGCTCTGCTTTAACCTTACGCAGCGGCTGTCGAACTCATTGTCCCGCCACGGAAGCTTGCCCTCCCTGTGTCCCGTGAAAGCGCAGCATATTTTCCTGTCCATTCCCAGTCCTCCATCTCCTGCGGCCTGTCGACATGGTTCGACATAGTATTTTACCGCATTTTTCTCCTAATGTCAAAGCCTATGTGCTCTTTTGCTGCACAAACTGAATTGTCGAGC